>DATBIU010000183.1:0-3025 GCA_036556765.1 Gemmatimonadaceae bacterium
GGTATTGATGTTCGCACCGGTGAATCCCCCCTGACGCACGTCGAACGGTGCGAGCGAGACCTGCACCTGCTCGACAGCGTCGAACGGCACCGGTTCGGCGTTGGTCTGACCGCCCGGAGCGGGATCGTCGAGACCGAACGGGTTGTTGAAGTACGACCCGTCGAGTGAAATGTTGTTGTACAGCCAGTTGCGTCCCCCGAACGCGAAGTTGCCGTCGCTGCGGGGATCGACGCGAGTCAAGTCGCGCGTGCTGCGCTTGACGGAGGGCAACAGGGCGACTTTCTCCGGATCGATCGTCGTCGCGGCGCCCGTCCTCCCCGCGTTGAGCACCGGATCCTGTTCCGCCGTGACCTCGACGCCCCGCAGCGTCACCGCCTGGGGCTGCATCCGGAAATCGAGCCGGTAGTTCTGTCCCAGACTCAGAAAGATGTTCGGCTCGGACCGCGGCTGAAAGCCGATCATCGTGACGGTCACCCGATAGGGCCCGCCGACGCGCATGTTGGGAATCGTGTATACTCCGCCCGAACGCACCGTCGCGCGATATTGTGTCGCGCTCGGCTCGTGGATCGCGGTCACGGTTGCCCCCGCGAGCGGCGCGCCCTCGTCGCTCACGACCAATCCGTTGATCGACGCGGTCGTAACACCTTGACCGAAGGCGGGGGCGGCCATCATGCCGAGCGCGCACGCCGTCACCAGCAACCACGCGCGGTGTCGCGGTGTGAGTGCGTTCATAGCTGTTCTCTCGCTGTGTGGGGTGAAGATTCGAGCGAGCCGCGGAGGGCCGAAGTGGGACGGCTCGCGTGCCGACGTCATCGTCGCGATAACGCTACGCGCCAGGGAGGCATGGTCAAGAGCATGAGGACATGTCAATGACACGTGATGCGCACTCCGCGCCCGGCCGCCCGTCGCCGGGGCGCGCGATCCGGGAATCATGGGCGCGCCTCTCGCGCCTGCCGGGCGGGCGCTGGCTCTTCGGTCGCATGCTCGGCCGCATGGTGCCATACACCGCCACGATTCGCCCGCGGTTCCTCGAGATCGCGCCGGGTCTGGCGCGCGTCGCGATGCGCGACCGTCGCGCCGTGCGAAATCATCTCGACTCGGTGCACGCCATCGCCCTCACGAACCTCGCCGAGGTCGCCAGCGGCGTGGCGATGATCGCGTCGCTTCCCGACGATGTGCGCGGCATTCCCACCCGCCTTTCGATCGACTTCGTGAAGAAGGCGCGCGGCGAGCTCGTCGCCGAGTGTCGGTGTGACGTACCCAGGGTCTACGCGCCGCTCGAGATGGACCTCACACCGGAGATTCGTGACGCCGCGGGTGATGTCGTCGCGCGAGCGACCATCCGCTGGCGCCTCGCGCCCGTCGCCGCGTCGGTGACCGCGCAGGCCGCTGTTCGATGAGAGCGCGCTAACGCCGAAACAGACGATTGCATTTCCGCGCGAGCGCGTACAGAATTGCACGGTCGGAGCTTATGACGACTCTTTCCCTTCTCTCCCTCCTGCTCGGCGGCGGGTTGCTTCTGCTCTCGCACCGCATGGAGAGCGATGCCCGGGCGCACGACTCGATCATCGGCGCCCTGTCCCCTCTGTCGGTGACGCGCGCCGCGTGCGCGTGCCTGGTGGCATTCGGTGGGGTGGGGCTCATCCTGGCGCTCTCGGTTCCCGCCGCGGATGAGCTGGCCGCGCGCCTCGCCGCCGCCGCCGGGATCGGCGCCGCGGTGGCCGTGCTCGTGCTCACGCCCCGGCCGCCCGTCGTCGCGCAATTGCCGGTGGTCGAGCCGTCGCGGCCAGACCCCGTTCCCGATGAGGAAGGGCTCGTCGGCATGACCGGCACCTTCGTCGCCCCAGCCACGGCGCGTGCGCTTGGCCGCGTCGTCATCCGCCGCGGCGAGCGCACGGTGGCGTTCGCCGCGCGCCCCGTGATCGGCGTGGCCGAGCCCGAGCGGTGGGACGCGGTCGTGGTCGTCGACGTGTATCGGGGCACGGCGCTGGTCGCCCCCGTCGAGCGCGAAGGTCTCGTGGCGAGAGACCTGAAGCCACCCAGCGACCGGCCCGTCGCGACCTAACGACCCCCGAAACGAAGACGCCGCTCCGCGCAAATGCGTGGAGCGGCGTTCGTCATCCCGCCGGCCGATCAAAAGGGAAGCTGATCGTGGGTCCCCGTCGCGGCCGCCGGAGCCGCCGCCTCGGTGGGCGCGTCGCCTCCGGCTGTCGCCGCGGGGCGCGCCGGCCAGATCACACCGTCACAGCCGCGGTCGCGGCATTTGAAATCGGGTGCGCGGGGATTCCGCTTCCCAATGCGGTTGTCCCACATCCGTCCGCCGCATTTCGGACACGGCGGCACGTCGGTCGCCATCAGCCCGCGCGAGAAGGGCAGGGTAGCCGCATCACGGCGCTCCCGTCGATTCTCATACACGATGGCCGGGTCTTCCAGCGGCTTCGCGTACTTGCCATCCCCGTCCATCGGCACCCAGTTCTGGTCGAAGGAGTACAGCTCGTTGCCGATCCCGAACCGCACCGCGGCGCGCTTGAACGCATCGGTCGACGCCTGCTTGTAGTCCTTCCCGGTGCCCACGTCCTCGCGGACGACGCCGAGGATCTGGAGCCGCGCCTTGAACGCGAAGGGCGCAGCGTCGGTCGCGTCGTCGCTCGCGTTCACGAGCGGGAGGAGCTCGAGGGTGAGGTTCCACTCACCGGGAACTACGGCATCGAGGCGCTCGCGAACGGTGTTGGCTTCGATGTACGCGACGAAGCGCGCGAAGAACTTCCCGTCTCGTGCAAGAGGTCGCCCGTCCTGCCGCCAGGCGATGGCGTGGGGATCGACCGGGGCCGCGAGTCGGCGCCACACATCGGTCATGGGCTCGGTCTGTGTCTCATGTCGTGCGATCATCTCTCATCCACCCTATCGAGTTCGTATGGTCCGTTGAGTCGTCTTCCGTCCGTTTTTCTTGTCGCACTGTTGCGCGGCGAGTACGGCGGGACAGTCCCGGCCGTGGACGCAGTACCATCCATGCCGGTCGAAGAAC
>DATBIU010000184.1:0-14717 GCA_036556765.1 Gemmatimonadaceae bacterium
CGCCTCCGCCTCCAACGCCACCAGGCGTTCGGCGGCAATGCCTCCCTCCCCACGAGCGGCCGCGCCACGGACCTGCGCGAGCTCCTGCTCCAGCTCCGTGAGGCGCTTGACGTACTCGCCGTGGACCCGCTGGGTGACGTCCTCGAGCGTTCGCACCGCTTCCTGGCGTGCCTCACGCTCCGAGAACCGCGCGAACGCCAGCTCGAACAGCGCGACGTACGGTCCGAATCGCTCGACGACCCGGGTGCCGAAGATGCGGCGCGGCTCGTACAGCGCGATCACGGCCTCGAGATGTCCATCGAGCGGAATTCCGCGCAGCGACAGCAGGCCGTCATCGCTGGTCGCGCGCATTCCCAGCAGACGCGCCATCTCCTCGGAGCGATCACCGAGGTCGACGAACTGGCCTCCCCCACCAACGACGACGCGAACCTTGGGCGGAATGTGATCGAGCTTGGTGTCGGCGCGCGCGCGCTCCACCTCGCCGCCCTCGCTCATCGTGATGCGCTCGCGAAGCATCTCGCGCCGTGCATCGTAGCGGTACAGGGCGAGAACGGTGAATCGATCCACCTCGGCCAGCGCTTCCGCGAGCGCCACGAACGCCGTGTCGAGGTCCGCGGCGGCGCCAAGGGCATGCGCGAGCGAGGCGAGCGTGCGGGGCGGCATTTCGGGGAGGGAAACGGCGCGTAGACGGAGTGCGCGGGAGTGCCAATGTATTGGCGTACGTAGAGGACTGTCAATCGGTTGGACGATTGTCCATTTGGTTGCGGCACATGGTCGCACGGCGTAACTTTCGCTCGTGACGCGTGAGCGCACCGTGCAGCTCGTGCTGCATTATGACGGCGCGGAGTTCGCCGGCTGGCAGCGGCAACCGGCGCAGCGCACGGTGCAGGGCGTGCTCGAGGACGCGCTGGCGCGGCTCTGCGGAGGCCCGGTGCCGGCACTGGGAGCGGGGCGCACCGATGCCGGGGTTCATGCGCGGGGGCAGGCGGTCGGTATCCGCGTGCCGGTCAAATGGGAAGGGGCGTCACTGCGGCGCGCGCTGAACGCGCTGCTCCCCCGCGATGTCTGGGTGGCAGCGGCGCACGACATGCGATCGGAGTTTCATGCTCGCTACGATGCGACGGCGCGACGATACAGCTACTACGTGGGTACCGACGATCTCGCGTATTCTCCGTTTCGACGTCGCTGGGAGTGGCCCGTGCATCACTCGCTGGATCGAGCCCGGCTCGATGAAGCGGCGGCCGCCATCCGGGGAGAGCACCGCTTTCTCGCGTTCGCGGTGCGCGGCACCGCGCCCCCGACCGACCAGCACCGTTGTACCATCCAGCATGCCGAGTGGCGCGAGCGCCCCGGGGGACTCGTCTTCGAGGTCGAGGCAAATCGCTTTCTGCACCACATGGTGCGCTTTCTGGTCGGCACGATGATCGACGTCGCCGCCGGCCAGCGACCGGCTGATTCTCTGTCCGTGCTCCTCGCGGCCGAGGACAATCAGAACACGTCGCCTCCGGCGCCGGCGAACGCGCTCTTTCTCGACGCGGTGCGCTACCCTCGCGACCTTTACCTCACGGCCGAATGAAGATCTTCCTCGATACGGCCTCCCTGCCCGACATCATCTGGGCCTCCGGTGCGGGACTCATCGATGGGGTGACCACGAACCCATCGCTGCTGGCGCAGGAGGACTCCGAGACCGATCCGCGCGACCACCTGAGCGAGATCACTCGATCTGTTACCGGGCCGGTAGGCGCGGAGGTGGTGGCGGTCGACGCCGACGGCATCTACCGCGAGGGGCGCGACCTGGCGAAGGTGGCCGACAACATCATCGTGATGGTCCCGATGCTGGAGGATGGCATCGTCGCCACCCGGCGCCTCACGTCGGAAGGGGTCCGCGTCTGCACGACGCTGGTCTTCACGCCGGCGCAGGCGCTGCTGGCCGCGAAGTCGGGAGCGCGCTACGTGAGCCCGTTCGTCGGCCGCCTCGAGGACATCGGCCAGGACGGCGTTTCCGTGGTCGCTCAGACGCGCGAGATCTTCGCGCACTACGGGCTGGAGTGCGAGCTCCTCGCGGCGTCTCTGCGCACGCCACTCCATTTCATCGGGTGCGCTCGCGCCGGGGCGGACGCCGCGTCCGTTCCGCCGAGCGTTCTGCGGAACATGCTCGTGCATCCGCTCACCGATCGGGGAGTCGATCAGTTCCTTCACGACTGGAGCAAGCGGATCGTCCGAAGCCGCGCGGGGGTGTGACGTGCGGCTGATCGTCGTGATCGCAGCGGGTGTAGTCGCGCTCCAGGCGTGCCGTCCGGCGGACGACGCAACCGACGGCACGCTCGTTCGTGAGGCGCGCGCCGCGCAAGCGCGCACGTCGATCGCCGAGTCACGTCGCACCGCGATCACCGAGGCGGTCGCTCAGGTGGCGCCGGCCGTCGTCACCGTGCAGACGGAGACGGTGGCCCAGGGGCCGGTCGACCCGTTCGACGCGTTTTTCGGCGGTCGCAGCGGCACGCGGGTCCTCCCCGGGTTGGGCTCCGGCTTCATTACGCGCCCGGATGGCATCGTCATCACCAACGCGCATGTCGTCGTCGGGGCGACGCGCATTTCCGTCGCCCTTCCCGACGGCACCACGTTCCCCGCGCGCCTCCTCGGCGCCGACACCCTCAACGATCTGGCCGTCCTCAAGATCGAGGGGCGCGATCTTCCCGTCGTGAAGCTCGGCAACTCGAGCGACCTGGTCGTGGGCGAGTGGGCGATCGCGATCGGCAATCCATTCGGGTTCGTGCTCGGAAACAGCGAGCCGAGCGTGACCGCTGGCGTCATCAGCGCGACGGGGCGCAATCTGGCCGCGCGCGCCGAGGGCCCCGGCATTTACGTGGACATGATCCAGACGGACGCGTCCATCAATCCGGGGAACTCAGGTGGACCGCTCGTGAACGCCGTCGGTGAGGTCATCGGCGTGAACTCGTCCATCTATTCACCGAGCGGCGGCTCCGTCGGTCTCGGCTTCGCGATTCCGATCAATCGCGTGAAGCGCGTGACGGAGGATCTGCTCGCGCACGGGACGATTCGACGGCCGTGGGTGGGCGTCAAGGTGGAGACGCCTGCGCCGGGACGCACGCGCGACACGCAGGGCGCGATTGTGAGCGCCGTCGTTCCGGGCTCCCCCGCGGCCCAGGCGGGGCTGCGTCCGGGTGACATCCTCCTCCGCTCGCGCGATCGCGAGCTCGAGAATGCCTACGACTGGGAGGCGGAGCTGCTGGAGCTGCGCGTGGGAGAGCGCCTCCCGGTGCTCGTGCGGCGGAATGGACGAGATCTGCGTCTGGAGCTGGTGGTCGCCGACCAGCCGGAGGCGAGTGCCCCCAAAGTGGCGGTGCTGCGCGAGCTGGAGCTCATCACGCTCACGCCGCAGATTCGCGCCGAACGCAACATCACCAGCCGCCGGGGTGCGCTCATCTATCGCGTGAGCGATCGAGTCGCCGCCGACCTCGGCATTCAGGCCGGGGACGTCATCGTGCAGATCAACCGCACCCCCATCGAGAGCGCCGACGAGGCCGCCCGCGCGATCGACGCATATGCCGGGCGCGGGTTGATCCGCATGTTCTACGAGCGCCGCGGTCGCGCTCACTTCACCGACTTCATCATCCGATGACGACGCACAGCCGCTACGTCTCGCCACTTGGCGAGCGCTACGCGTCCGCGGCGATGCTCGAGCTATGGTCGGCGCAAACGCGGTATGGACTGTGGCGTCGTCTGTGGGTCACACTCGCGGAAAAGGAGCGCGAGCTCGGCGTGCCGATTCCCGACGATGCCGTCGCGCAGATGCGCGCGCACGTCGACGACATCGACTTCGACAAGGTCGCGGCCTACGAGCGACGCTTTCGTCACGACGTGATGGCCCACGTGCACGCGTTCGCGGACGTGGCCCCGGCGGCCCGACCGTACATTCACCTGGGCGCCACCAGCGCCTTCGTCACCGACAACGCCGACCTCATCATCCTCCGGCGAGGGCTGGAGCTGCTGCGGGCGAAGGTAGTCGAGGTCATCCGCGCGCTCGCCGCCTTCGCTCGCGAGTGGCGCGACGAGCCCGCGCTGGCCTATACCCACCTTCAACCGGCGCAGCTCACGACGGTCGGCAAGCGTGCGACGCTCTGGATGCAGGACCTCGTGCTCGACCTCGCCGACATCGACTATCGCGCGCAGGCGCTGCCGCTGCGCGGGGTGAAGGGCACCACGGGAACCCAGGCGACCTTCCTCGAGCTGTTCGACGGCGACCATGCCCGGGTGCGACGCCTCGAAGAGCTCGTCGTCGCCGCGATGGGCTTCGAGCGTGCCCTCCCCGTCACCGGGCAGACGTACACGCGCAAGCTCGATGCCCAGATTCTCGGTGTCGTCGCCGGCATCGCGGCCAGCGCCGCGAAGTTCGCGTCCGACGTTCGAATGCTCCAGTCGTTCGGCGAGATCGAGGAGCCGTTCGAGGCCGAGCAGATCGGCTCGTCGGCGATGGCGTACAAGCGCAACCCCATGCGGTCGGAGCGCATCTCCGGCTTGGCGCGCTTCGTGATCTCGATGGAGGAGAACGCGAACCACACGCACGCCGTGCAGTACTTCGAGCGGACGCTCGACGACAGCTCGAACCGGCGGCTCGCGCTGCCCGAGTCTTTTCTCGCCACCGATGCGATCCTGGTGCTGATGGGCAACATCGCCGCCGGACTCGAGGTCCGCACCGCGCGCATCCGCAAGCGAATCGCCGATGAGCTCCCCTTCATGGCGACGGAGAAGCTCCTCGTACGCGCCGTACGCGCTGGGGGCGATCGCCAGGCGGCGCACGAGATCATCCGCACCCACAGCCTCGCGGCGGCCCAGGCCATGAAGGACGGCGCGCCGCATAACGACCTGCTGGAGCGACTCGGGGCCGACCGGAATTTCGGCGTGCCGGTGAGCGAGCTCCGCGATGTGATCGATGCGCGCGAGTTCGTGGGCCGCGCACCCGAACAGGTAGACGAATTCCTCGGCCACGTGATCGAGCCGCTACTCGCCGGCGTTCCCGTGGTCGAGGTCGACACGGAGCTGCTACGCGTATGACCGCTATCGCCGGAACCCGGTTGCCGCTGCGCCGCATCGGGCGCGGGAAAGTGCGTGACATCTACGAGGTGGATGAGGCGTGCCTCTTGCTCGTGGCCACCGATCGCGTGAGCGCGTTCGATGTCGTCATGCGCGAGCCGATTCCCCACAAAGGCGCGGTGCTCACCCAGATCAGCGCCTGGTGGTTCAGCCAGCTCTCCGACCTCGTGAGCCACCACATGATCTCCGCCGACACCGAGGCGATCATCGCGGCGGTCCCCGCGCTCGAAGCCTACCGCGCCGACATCGCCGGTCGCGCCATGCTCTGTCACCGCGCCGAAGTATTTCCCATCGAGTGCGTGATCCGCGGCTACATCACGGGCTCGGCGTGGAAGGAGTACGCTGCGCGGGGCACGCTCGCCGGCGAGGCGCTGCCGGCCGGGCTGCGCGAAAGCGACCGGCTGGAGCCGCCGATCTTCAGCCCGGCCACCAAAGCGGTGACCGGGCATGACGAGAACATCACCGTGCGGCGGATGGCTCAGATCGTCGGCGACGACGTGGCGGCCGAGCTGGAGCGACTCACGCGGGCCGTCTACGGGCGCGGACGCGAGGTCGCGGAGAAGCGCGGCATCCTGATCGCGGACACCAAGTTCGAGTTCGGGCGTGACGCATCCGGGCAGATTCTCCTCATCGACGAGGTGCTCACTCCCGACAGCTCACGATTCTGGCCGGCCGATGGCTACCAGCCGGGCCGCTCGCAGCCGAGTTTCGACAAGCAGCCGTTGCGCGACTACCTCGATGGCGAGCGCAAAGCCGGGCGCTGGGATGGCGAGGAGCCGCCCCCGCCCCTCCCCGCCGACGTCGTTCGCGCCACCAGTGAACGGTATCTCGACGCGTATGCCCGGCTCACCGGCCGGCCGCTCGACCTGCCGGAGTCCGCGTGAGCGTTGCACGCGAGGGGTGGCGGTTCATCGCCATCGGATTCGGGATCGCGCTGGCCGTGGCGGCGGTGGCGTGGCGGTACGCGACCATCCCCCTGTGGCTGCTGGCGGCCGTCGCATTCATGCTCGCGATCTGGGTCGTGTATTTTTTTCGCGATCCGGAGCGCACCGGACAGCGCGGCGAGCAGCTCGTGGTCTCTCCCGCCGATGGGAGGATCGTGCAGATCACCGAGGTCGATGAACCAGCGTTCCTTCGCGGGCGCGCGCTGCGCATCTCGATCTTCATGAACGTCTTCAACGTGCACGTGAACCGGTATCCGGTCACCGGGAAGGTCGGCTACGTGCACTACAACGAGGGGAAGTTCCTCAACGCGGCCAGCGACAAGGCGAGTCTCGAGAACGAGCAGATGTCGGTGGGCATCGAGACCAGCCGTGGCAGAGTGCTGGTGCGTCAAATCGCGGGCCTCATTGCGCGCCGGATCGTGAACTACGCCGCCGTGGGAGATCACGCCGACCAGGGCACGCGCATGGGCATCATTCGATTCGGATCGCGCGTGGATGTCTTCATGCCCCCGTCAACCAAAGTGCGGGCGCGGGTGGGAGACTTTCCCGTCGCCGGTGTGACCGTGCTGGCGGAGCTCGCCGACTGATGGCGACCCTCCCCGCCCTCCCACGCCCCGATCTGCGTCGGGCCGTCGTGCTTCTTCCCAACGGCTTCACGCTCGGGAACCTGTTCTTCGGCGTGTGGGCCATCGTCGCTGCCTCACGAGGCAGCTACAGCCAGGCGGGACTGTATGTCGTCCTCGGCGGGGTCATGGACGCGCTCGACGGGCGCGTGGCCCGGGCGACGAAGACGGGAAGCCGCTTCGGCACCGAGCTGGACTCCCTGGTCGATGCGATCAGCTTCGGCGTGGCGCCGGCCCTGATCATGTACTTCGCGGTCCTGAACCGTGAAGGGTGGGCCTGGCTCCTCTGCTTCATCTTCATCGCGTGCGTGGTGATGCGGCTGGCACGATTCAACGTCGAGCAGGGTGGACGCGCGAAGACGCATTTTCACGGCTTGCCGAGCCCGGCGGCGGGGATGACGCTCGCGGTCTACTACTGGTTCAGTCAGACGCCGCTGTATAGTCAGACTGTCATCGGCGACCTGCCGTGGGAGCTGGTGATGAAGGTGGTGATGCTGGTGCTGAGCTGGCTGATGGTGAGTCACGTGCTCTATCCGGCCGTGCCCAACATCAGCTTTCGCTCGTGGAAAGGATTCATTGGACTCGCCCTCGTTCTGGGCACGCTGGCCGGATTGCTCTTCGCGCCGCGCGAGTTCTTCTTTCCGGCCCTCATGGCGTACGTGGTATGGGGGCTGTTGAAGACCGTGTTCGTGGGCCTGATGGACCGCGTGCCCACCGGCGATCCGCTGTTCGAGGAGGGCGATGACGACGACTCCGATCACGCCATGCGGCCGGTGATCGTCGGCGAATCCCCGGGCCGCCGGAAGCGGCGCCGCCGGCCGCGCGGCGACAGGCCGACGCCTCCTGTCAACCGATCGATGACCGAGCCCGAATGAGCTACTTTCGCGTTGCGATCCACATCGTGCCCCGGCGAGGCCTGCTCGATCCGCAGGGCAAGGCCGTCAGCGACGCCCTGCATGCCCTCGGCTTCTCCGGTGTGCGCGATGCGCGCATCGGCCGGTTCATCGTGCTCGAGATGGAGGCGAGCGACGCCATGGACGCCGATGCATCGGTCCGCCAAATGTGCGAGCGCCTGCTCGCCAACCCGGTGACCGAGGACTTCGAGATCGAGGGTGTTCACGTCATCGAGGGAGCACACGTCACATGAAGTTCGGCATCGTCACGTTTCCCGGCTCCAACTGCGATTACGACGCCTATCACGCTGTCATCGACCAGCTCGGGGAACGGGCGGTGTACTTGTGGCACAAGGCGCGGGACCTGGAGGGGGTGGACGTCGTCATCCTTCCGGGTGGGTTCAGCTATGGGGACTATCTGCGCGCCGGTGCGATCGCGCGCTTCAGTCCCATCATGCACGAGGTCGCATCGCACGCGCGACGTGGAGGACCGGTGATCGGCATCTGTAACGGGTTTCAGATCCTCTGTGAGGCGCACCTGCTGCCGGGTGCGTTGATGCGGAACAGTGGGTTGAAGTTCGTGTCGAAGCCGGTACGGCTGCGCGTGGAGAACACCGATACGCTGTTCACGCATCGCTACGAGGCGGGACAGGTCCTGCGGATGCCCATCGCGCACGGCGAAGGACGGTATGTCGCCGACCGCGCGACGCTCGAACGGCTCGAGGACGAAGGGCGTGTCGTGTTCCGCTACGTCGATGCGCATGGCGAGCCCACCACCGAGGCGAACCCCAATGGCTCACTGCACGCGATCGCGGGGATCGTGAGCGCTGAAGGGAACGTCCTCGGGATGATGCCGCACCCGGAGCGGGCCGTCGAGCCGCTTCTCGGGTCGGTGGATGGATTGGGTATATTCCACTCGGTGCTCGAACGAGTCGCCGCCTGACAACGAGGTCCGCCATGCGTCGCGTGATCGTCCTCTCCACAGCCCTGCTGATCGCACTCGCCGCCGCCGGCGTGCAGGGTGCAGCCGCACAGTCCATCGATCCTGGCATGACGAAGAGCCAGGTCATCGAGCGCCTCGGCGCGCCTGCCGCCGAGCGAAGCTCTGGCCCCTACACGTATCTCTTCTATCAGAACGGACGAGAGCGCACCGCGGGCATGAGCGATCTCGTCATTCTCCAGAACGACGCCGTCGTCGACGCGATCTTCCGCTCAGCCGCGCGCCAGTACACCGGCGCCAGTAGCTCTCCGGAGGGCAAGATGCCGGCGAATTCGGCCCCCACGGGTGAACGGCTTGCCTTGCCGGTCGCGACGCAGGCCCCGGCGCAGGGCGCGCCCGCGCCAGCGAGCCCCCCGCCGCCCGATACCACACGAAGCCCCTAGCAA
Organism: Gemmatimonadaceae bacterium; assembly: GCA_036556765.1. GTDB lineage: Bacteria > Gemmatimonadota > Gemmatimonadetes > Gemmatimonadales > Gemmatimonadaceae > JAICNG01. The sequence goes on from DATBIU010000184.1 coordinate 8,959, forward strand.
AGGACTCGCTGGAATGCCCATTGACGAAAAGCCCAGTCGCAACGAAGACGAGTATTTCGCCAAGCTCGACGCCGAGCTGATCAAGGCCCAGCGGGCCCGGCTGGACCAGGAGCGCAGCAAGTCGGAGCGAGCCGCGCACTTCATGAAGTGTCCGAAGTGCGGCGCCGACCTCGAGGAGCGCGAGTTCCAGCACGTGAAGGTCGATACCTGCCCCGAGTGCAAGGGCATGTGGCTCGATGCCGGCGAGCTCGACATGATCAAATACGTCGACCGGAACGCCATCGGCCGCTTCGTGGGATCGCTGTTCGGACACAAGCCGTAGTGGGCGCGGCTCCTCGTCCGGGCGACCCCACCATCACCCCGGCGTTAGTCGCCGAACACGGACTCACGCCGGACGAATTCGACCGGCTGCGCGCGATGCTGGGGCGCGAGCCGACGTTCACGGAGTTGGGCATCGTGAGCGCGCTGTGGAGCGAGCACTGCTCGTACAAGCACTCGCGCCCGCTGCTCCGAACCCTTCCCACGAATGCCCCCTGGGTGCTTCAGGGCCCGGGCGAGAACGCCGGCGTCATCTCGGTCGGCGAAGGCCTGGCGGTCGCGTTCAAGATCGAATCCCACAACCATCCGTCGGCGGTCGAGCCCTATCAGGGCGCCGCGACCGGCGTCGGTGGAATCCTGCGCGACGTGTTCACGATGGGCGCTCGACCGATCGCGTTGCTGAACTCGTTGCGCTTCGGCTCGCTCGACGTGCCACGTGTGCGCTATCTCCTCGCTGGGGTCGTCAAGGGGATCGGAGACTACGGCAACTGCGTCGGGGTGCCGACGGTCGCGGGAGAGGTCGTCTTCGATGAGGCGTACGAGGGGAATCCCCTCGTCAACGCGATGTGCGTGGGGCTCATGCACGAGGACGAGCTCATTCGTGCCGTGGCCGAGGGGGTCGGCAATCCCATCATCGCCGTCGGTGCACGCACCGGCCGCGACGGCATTCACGGCGCCTCGTTCGCCTCCGAGGATCTGACGGAAGCGAGCGACGCCAAGCGCCCGCGTGTGCAGGTGGGTGACCCGTTCACCGAGAAGCTATTGCTCGAAGCCTCGCTCGAGCTCATTCGGAGCGGCCACATCGTCGCGATCCAGGACATGGGCGCGGCGGGCCTCACCTCCTCGAGCGCGGAGATGGCGGCGCGCGGCGATGTCGGCGTGACGATCGACGTCACGCGCGTGCCCGTGCGCGAGCCGGGCATGACGCCATACGAGATTCTGCTCAGCGAATCGCAGGAGCGGATGCTCGTGGTGGCGCGGCGGGGGCATGAGCGCGCGGTCGTCGACGTGCTGCGCAAGTGGGATCTGGAAGCGGCGGTCATCGGCGAGGTGATCGCCGAGCCCGTCTACCGGGTGACCGAGGGCGTGCGCGTCGTCGCCGAGTTCCCGGGGACGCGGTTGGTGACGGACTGCCCCATCTACGAGCCGGAAGCCCGCGAGAGCGAGGAGATTCGCAAGCTCCGCGCGCGAGACGTGCACGCGATTCCCGAGCATCCCGAGGAGCGCGACGCGACCTGGACACTCGAGCGGCTCCTCGCGTCGCCGACGATCGCGAGCAAGGAGTGGATCTTCACGCAGTACGACTCGACGGTCCGCACCGGCACGGTCGTCGGCCCGGGGGGCGACGCAGCCGTCGTCCGCCTGCGCGGCACCGAGCGCTCCCTCGCTCTCAAGACGGACTGCAACGGTCGGTACGTCTACCTCGAGCCGCGCACGGGAGGCCGCATCGCCGTCGCGGAGGCGGCGCGCAACGTGGCGTGCACCGGCGCGCGCCCCATGGCGATCACCAATTGCCTCAACTTCGGGAATCCCAGGCGGCCGGAGGTGTACTTCCAGCTGCGCGAGGCCGTCGCCGGAATGGGGGAGGCGTGCCGCGCGCTCGACACGCCGGTGACGGGCGGCAACGTCTCGCTCTACAATGAGAATCCGGCGGGCGCGGTGTACCCCACTCCCGTCGTCGGCATGGTAGGCCTCATTGAATCGCGCGAGCACATCACACGCATGGGATTTCGGCAGCCCGGGGACGCGATCGTCCTGCTCGGCGACCTCACCGATGAGCTCGGCGGGAGCGAGTATCTCGCGTGTGTTCACGGCGTCGTCGCCGGCGCTCCGCCCAGCATCGATCTCGTGCGGGAGCGCGCGATCATCGACACGCTGCTCGACGCGATTCGAGAGGGGGTCGTGCGGTCGGCGCACGATTGCGCCGAGGGCGGGCTCGCGGTCGCGCTGGCCGAGTGCGCGATCGCGGATCGCGAGGCGATGCTGGGAGCGACGGTCGACCTCGCGGCCTGGAACGCCATTCCGCCGCGTGCCGTGCTCTTCGGCGAGGCGCAGGGACGTGTGGTCGTGAGCACGCCGCAGCCGGCTCGCGTGGTCGCCATCGCCACGGAACGTGGCGTGCCGGCACACGAGATCGGTCGTGTCACTCGGGATGCGTCGCTTCGCATCACGGCCGGCGATCGCACGGTCGACGCGACCCTCACTCGGCTGGCCGGGCTCTACTACGATGCCATTCCGGCGATGATGCGTCGCGGGCCGGCCGAGGCAGCGGTGGCGGAACAGCACCCCTCGATCGCCACGGTATAGACCATGTGCGGTATCTTCGGCGTCCACGGCGTACCCGACGCGACCCACTGCGTTCACCTCGGCCTCTACTCCTTGCAGCACCGCGGGCAGGAGTCCTCGGGGGTCGTGACCGTCGATGAGCACGGCACCGCGCGTGCGCTGCGCGCGATGGGGCTCGTGTCCGAGGGAATCGATGGCCGCTCGCTGAGCGAGCTTCCGGGCGACGCGAGCATCGGCCACACGCGCTACAGCACGGCCGGCTCGTCGACGATCGAGAACGCGCAGCCGATCCTGGCGCGCTTTCGCGATGGCCACATCGCGCTGGCTCATAACGGAAATCTCGTCAACGCGATGGAGCTCCGCCGCGAGCTCGAGGACGTGGGCTCGATCTTCTCGTCGACCATGGACTCCGAGGTGCTCGTGCACCGGATCGCACGTTCGCGACGCGAGAAGCCCGAGGAACGCCTGGCCGATGCGCTCCAGGGGGTAGAAGGCGCCTTCTCGCTGCTCGTCATCATCGGTGACACGTTGCTTGCCGCGCGCGATCCTCGCGGCTGGCGGCCGCTCGTGCTCGGGCGGCTTGGCGATGGATGGGTCGTTGCCTCGGAGACCTGTGCGCTCGACCTCGTGGGGGCGACCTTCGAGCGGGACATCGAGCGCGGAGAGATCATTGCCATCAACGGCGACGGCGTGCGCTCGAGCTTTCCGCTGGAGTCACGTGAACCTCGGAAATGCGTGTTCGAGTACGTCTATTTCGCCCGGCCCGATAGCCGCATCTGGGGAGGCTCGGTCGATCGCGCCCGGCGGGAGCTGGGGCGCCAGCTGGCGCGGGAGCAGCCCGCGCCTAACGCCGACCTGGTGTTCGCCGTCCCCGACTCGGCCAACTCCGCTGCCGTCGGCTATGCGGAGGAGTCGGGCCTGCCGTTCGAGTTCGCGCTCATCCGCAACCACTACGTCGGCCGCACCTTCATCCAGCCGTCCCAGACGGGGCGCGACGCCAAGGTGAGGGTCAAGTACAACGCCGTGCGGGAAGTCCTGGACGGCAAGCGCGTCGTGATGGTCGACGACTCCATCGTTCGCGGCACGACGACGCGCGGGCTGGTTGCGCTCATCCGCGCCGCCGGTGCGCGAGAGGTGCACATGCGCGTCAGCTCGCATCCGATCACCGGCCCGTGCTACTATGGTATCGACACGCCGTCGCGCGAGGAGCTGATCGCGGCCAACCTGGGTGTCGAGGACATCGCGCGGCACATCGGTGTCGATTCGCTCGGCTATCTCTCGCTGCAGGGCATGCTGGCCGCGGTTCCCGGCGGGCCCGACGGATTCTGCCACGCGTGCTTCTCCGGTGATTATCCCACTCCGCCACCGGCGGATCCCAACAAGCTGCGTTTCGGCTGCGGCTGCTGAGGAGGCTCCGTGAAGCGCCTCGTGTACTTCTTTGGGAACGGGAAGGCCGACGGCACGCGCGAGATGAAAAGCGTGCTGGGCGGCAAGGGAGCGAACCTCGCCGAGATGACGAATCTCGGTGTTCCGGTTCCCCCGGGATTCACCATCGCGTGCGAGGTCTGCATCGACTACCTGCGCGACGGGAGCATCTCATCCGCGCTGCGCGACGAGGTCGCGAGGAACCTCGAGCGACTCGAGACCGCCACCGGAAAACACCTCGGCGATCCGACCAATCCGTTGCTCGTCTCCGTGCGGTCGGGCTCTCCGGTCTCGATGCCCGGCATGATGGAGACCATCCTCAACCTCGGCCTCAACAACATCAGCGTCCAGGGGCTCGCGCAACAGAGCGGAAGCGCGCGCTTCGCCTACGACTCGTACCGCAGGTTCCTCCAGATGTACGGCGATGTCGTGCTCGGCGTCTCCATTCAGGACTTCGAGAGTCTCCTCAAGGGCAAGCGGCTACTCGAAGGGGTAACGACCGACGCCGAGCTCAGCGAGGGCGCACTCCGCAACCTCGTCGAGGAATACAAGGCGCTCATCCGCACCAGAATCGGGGATGGCTTTCCGATGGACCCGGTGCAGCAGCTGTGGGGCGCCATCGAAGCGGTGTGGAAGTCGTGGATGCTCAAGAAGGCGGTCGACTATCGTCGCGTGAACGGGATCTCCGAGACCCTCGGGACGGCGGTGAACATCGTCGCGATGGTCTTCGGGAACATGGGCGAAGACTCGGGCACCGGGGTCGCGTTCACGCGCAACCCGTCGACGGGTGAGCGCAAGTTCTACGGAGAGTTTCTCGTCAACGCGCAGGGCGAGGACGTCGTCGCCGGGATCCGGACACCCCTCGACATCGACGAGATGGCGCAGCGCTTTCCCGACGCGTATCGGGAGCTCCTGGCCACGCAGGACCGGCTCGAGAAACACTACGGCGACATGCAGGACATCGAGTTCACGGTCGAGCGCGGCACGCTGTACCTGCTCCAGACGCGCACGGGAAAGCGAACCGCCGCCGCGGCCGTGCGCATCGCGAACGACATGGTAACGGAGGAGTTGATCGACACCCACACGGCGGTGATGCGCGTCGCCCCACAGCAGCTCGACCAGCTGCTGCATCCCACGATCGACCCCGGCGCGCGCGCGGAGCCTCTGTGCGTGGGCCTTCCCGCGAGCCCGGGTGCCGCGAGCGGCCGCGCCGTGTTCGATCCCGATGTCGCGGAGCAGCGAGCGGCGGCCGGCGAGCGGGTCATCCTCGTGCGTGACGAGACGACGCCGGAAGACTTCCACGGGATGGTGGCGGCGCGCGCGATCCTGACGACCCGTGGCGGGATGACCAGCCACGCCGCGGTCGTGGCGCGCGGCATGGGCAAGTGCGCGATCGTCGGCGCCAAGGACATCCACGTCGACCTGGAGCAGCGCTGCTTCGCCGTCGATGGGACGACGGTCAACGAAGGCGACTGGATCACGCTCGACGGCGCCAGCGGGCGCGTCTTCAAGGGCGACCTGCCGACGGTCCCCAGCGAGGTCGTGCGCGTGATGTCGGGCGCGATGGCGGCGCAAGCATCCTCCACGTTCGGACCGTTCGCGCAACTGCTCGGGTGGGCCGACGAGGCGCGCACGCTCCGCGTGCGCGCGAACGCCGACACGCCGCAGGACGCGCGAACCGCTCGCGGATTCGGCGCCGAAGGCATCGGGCTGTGTCGCACCGAGCCCAT
>DATBIU010000185.1:0-9079 GCA_036556765.1 Gemmatimonadaceae bacterium
GAAGCTGCCAAGCGTGTGCAACGAAGCCTCCGGTCATCGATCGCGCCGCTGGGACAGCGCAATTTCGCCAGCCTAGCACGCGACCAGAATGCTGTCAAATATATGATACGATGGAAGTTCCGCTTCGCATGCTGCGTTATCTCCGTATTCGGAGCCTGGCGGTGATCGAGGCCGTCGAGGTCGAGTTCGAGCCCGGCTTCAACGTGCTCACCGGGGAAACGGGCGCGGGCAAATCGATCATCGTCGGCGCACTCGGGCTTCTCCTTGGTGAGCGAGCCAGCGCCGACCTCATCCGCACCGGCGCCGAGCGCGCCGTCGTCGAGGGTGTGTTCGACGTCGCCGACAAGGCCGAAGTCGCGCACATGCTCGACGAGCGCGGGATCGAGCTCGAGGACGGGCGCGTCGTCCTGCGCCGTGAGGTCGCGGTTGCCGGACGCACGCGCGCCTGGATCAACGACACGACCACCACCGCCGCGGCCCTGGCCGAGATCGGGCGCGCGCTCGTGAACCTGCACGGGCAGCATGAGGCGCAGACGCTGCTCGACGAGGATTCACAGCGCGGCATTCTCGATGCCTTCGGTGGCGCGACGGAGCAGGCGGCGAAGGTGGCGGCGGCGCACCGCGCGCTGGCCGAGATAACGCGCGACATCGAGACGCTGGCGGCCCGCCGGGCCGATGCAGAGCGCCGCGCGGATTATCTGCGCCACGTCGTGCGCGAGATCGACGACGCGCGTCTGCGCGAAGGGGAGGAGGTGACCCTCGAGGAGGAGGCGCGACGGCTCGAGAACGCGGACGAGCTGCGCTCCTCCGCCGCGGGCATGGTCGCGGCCCTCGAGGGAAGTGACGAAGCGGTGCTGCATGCGCTCGCGCACGTGCAGCGCGCGCTCGCCCACGTGCTGAAGATCGATCCGTCGATTGGTCGCCTCCAGGAGCTCTTCGACAGCGCGTTCTACGCGCTGGAGGAGCTCTCCCGCGAGCTCTCGGAGTATGAGGAATCGATCGACCTGGATCCCGCGCGCCTCGCCGAGGTGCAGAGCCGTCGCGATCTTCTCTTTCGACTGACGAAGAAGTACGGTCCCACCGTTGCCGACGCACTTCGCATCGCTCGTGAGGCACGCGAGGAGCTGAGCCTGGTCGACGGCGCCGGGTTCGACCTCAGGGCGCTCGAGGCCCGGCGCGAGGCGGCTCGCGTACGACTGGCGGAAGACGCGAAGCACCTCACGAGCCTTCGTGCGGCCGCCGCCGAGCGGCTATCGCGTGCCGTCGACGAGGTGCTGCCCGAGCTGGGAATGCCTGAGGGCCGCTTCACCGTCGCGCTGCGCCCGCGGGACCCGGTTCGGTCGACCGGGGCCGAGGACGTCGAGTATCGCGTGGCGCTCAACGTGGGCCACGACGCCCGTCCCCTCGCGAAGGTGGCATCGGGAGGCGAGCTGTCGCGCGTGATGCTGGCGCTCAAGACGATCCTCGCGCGCCTGGATCGCGTTCCCACGCTCGTGTTCGATGAGGTGGACGCTGGCATCGGCGGCCGCGTCGGGCTCCAGGTGGGTGACACGCTGCGCGGCGTCGCGCAGCACCACCAGGTGTTCGCGATCACCCACCTGCCGCAGATCGCGGCGCGCGCGCATCACCACATCGTCGTCACGAAGGGCGCGCGCGAGGGCGTTACATCGGCCGACGTCAGCATCGTCGATGCCAATGCGCGCGTCAGCGAGATCGCCCGAATGCTCGGCGGCGACGCGGAGAGCGACATCTCACGGGCGCATGCGCGGGAGCTGCTTGGGAAGGGTGCTCGAGGTGCCCGAGGTGCTCGAGGTGCTCGAGGAGAAGGGCAGTCCCCCCGTGCCCCGTGAGCACCTCGAGCACCTCGAGCACCTCTAGAAGACGTACACCCGCACGTGCATCACGCCGACGCTCACCTTCGGCGTTTTCCCCCCGCTGCCGCGGATCGACTCTCCGTACTGCACGAATATTTCGAGCGGGATTCGTGCGCGCTGGCGGGCCACTGAGGTGAGCGTCGAATAGCCGAGCCCGATCGAGACCCGGTCCTCGCGTTGCTCGGTCTCCGCATCCAGCACCGCGGCATCGAGCGTCACCGGCTCGCCCAGGTCGTCGGTGACATCGAAGCGCCCGGTGTGCCGATCCTCGGCCTTCCGACGCACCCGATACTGCGCCATGACCGAGAAGAAGTTGCCGAGCGGGATGCGGGGTGTGACATCGGCATCGATCACATCGCCGAGGTCGCGGTCCACCTCGTGCCGACGCCAGTACGCGGCGAACGGCTGATGCGGGCCGGCGATGCGCGCGATCTCCCGATCGGGAAGCTGCCACACGTAACGGCCGCCCAGTCCGAGCGAGAAGCCCGTGCCGAGCTGGAGGTCCCAGCGCGTGCGAACCTCGACATCGTTCTGTCCGTCTCCGGTGGGGATGTCCACGAAGTCGTCGGGATTGTCGGCGCGACCGGTACCGAGGCGAAAGGCCGCCCCCAGCAGAATGCGCAGCCCGCTCCCGTATCGCTGGAGGGTGTCCCGCCTAACGGTATTCACGAGTTGCAGCGAGGCGCCGATCTCGATGTCGCCGATGCTCGTCGACGTGCGCGTCGACAGCGGCTCCGCGCCGATGCCGAAGGCCGGGTCGGTGAGAATCCGCTCCATGTCGCGAACCCCGGCGATCGACGCGCCCGCTGGCCCGGTGGACGTGATGTCGCTGATGTCATAGCCGGCGAATGACTGCGCGAACGTGGCGATGCGCGCGCGAATCGCGGCATCGAGAGCGCTGCTGGCGAGTGGGACGAACGGCGACGATGCCGGGGAATACACGTCATCGAGCCCGCCGGCGAACGCGCTCGCCGAGGTCGCGAGCTCCTGCGCCTCGGGCAGGCGCGCCTGCGGACAGCGCGGATCGGGATTCCCGGGATCGGCGCAGGCCGCGATGAGTGCCTCGAGCGCGGCCACCGCGCTGGCGAACTGCGCGAGGAGCGCGGCGTTCTGGTTGAGGGCGTCGTCGCTGTCGAGCGCGGGGTTGAGTCCGACGTTCCCTTCGTTGAAGGCCCGGTTCGGGCTGAACAGCACTCCCGAACGGGTGCGGACGATCGGCACGACTACCCCGAGCGCGAGGCGCCCACCGATGCCCACTTCGGCCGACAGTGGCACCCGCAGAATACTCGCATCGTGCTCCACGCGCGTGCGACCGAGCGATACGCGGACGGCCGGCAACTCGGTGAGCGACGGCAAGCGCTGCTGCAGCGGAGCGAGGATCGACAGGCGGGACGCATCGAGCGAGTCCGTCGACAGATCCGCGGCCAGCGGCTCGGCATCGCCGTCGGCGCGATAGCGCTGATCGAAGCGCGTCCACGTGGGCGCGAGACCGAACCGGAGCGCTCCTCGCGACAGAACGATCGCATCGTCTCCGAGCGACAGCGGGTTTTGCGCGCGCGCGCCGGTCGCGAGAACCGCGGCCGCGAGCGTGGCGCGGACGAGACGAGGGACGGCGGACACGTGGAGGAGGGAAGGACTAAGTCGTTACGACGTAAGATGAAGCAACGCGTGCGCCGTTGACGGATCGCCGGGGAGGCTACCATCCTTCGCACTCCGTTGTCAACTCGAGCACTTCATGTCTCGCCTTCCCGCGCCCGCCATCGCCTGGCAGCTGACGGGCAACCATTGGCTCGCGCTCCCGTGCATCGATCCGAGCGACGGGTCGTTGCGCGCCCTCGGCGTCCTGCATCGCGGCGCGCGTGCCGCGGTCGAGATCGCCGGCGCCCCGGACTTTCTCGCCGGTGAGGGGGCGCCCTTGCTCCGCCCGGCGCTCCGAATCGAGGGCGTCGAGCGCCCGTTAGGCACGGTGGGCCTGGCGTGGGAGCGCGCCATGGAGTGGATCCCCACGTTCACGTCCAGCATCGACTCGCTGCTCGTGCGCGGGACGCTGTTCGCCCCCCATGGCCGCGACGCCGATGTCGCGGGAGCCGTGTACGCGCTCGCCATCGACAACCGCGGTGCCGCGCCGGCGCGAGTGGAGGTGACCTTCGAGGGCACGCTCGGCCACCGCCAGATCCGCGTTCGCACGCCACGGGCCGCCGATGATGCGCACGTCGCGGTCGCCGCGCCGGACGGTGTGGTGCTGCTCGAGGGTGCCGCGCTGCCCGGACTCGCGGCCCTCGCCATCGCCGCCGACGGCGATGCGCAGGTCACCGTCGAGCACGGTGCGTTCGCGATACGACAGGAGGTCGTCGTGCCCGCCGGCGCGCGGGCCCACGCCGCCGTGTATCTCGCGGTCGGCCCCGAGCGCGACGGCGCCTGCGCGACCGTCGCGGTCATGCGCCGCCGCGGGTGGAGCGAGCTCCTCGCCGCCACCCGCGACGCGTTGCGCGGGCTCGAGCAGACCGTTGGGCACGACGGCGTCGATCGGCTGATCAACAGCAACCTCCTGTTCGCGTATTTCTACGGCGCCGGCCGGGCGATCGACGACGGGCACCTCTACCTCGTGCGCACGCGCGCTCCCTGGCATGGCCACGGCGTCACGGTGCGTGAATGGGAGGCGCTGTCATGGACGCTGCCGGCCGTACAACTCGCCGATGCGCCCCTCGCCCGCGAGCTGCTGCTGCGCGCCTGCGAGGTGCTCGGCTACGTGCCGGGCGAGGGCTTGCACTACTTCGACGGAACGATGTTCGAGCCCGGCTTCACCCTCGAGGGGCTCGCGTCGTACGCGCTCGCGACCGACCGCTACATCCGGGCGACGAACGATGACCACATCGTCGAGGAGCCGATTCTGGCCGAAACGCTCTACCTCTCCTCGGAGGATCTCGCGGTGCGACGCGATGAGGACGTTCCCCTCTACTCGACGGAGATTCTTCCGTCTGGGATGACCGCGCCCCTTCCGTACACCATTCACGGGAACGCCGTCGTCGCGCAGATGCTCGACGTCTTGAGGCGCACGCTCGACGAGGAGACCGCGAATCGGCTCGAGGAGCCGGATGCGGTGCGCGCGGCGCTCATGCGCCATTTCGTCGTCGACAAGGGCGGCAAGCCGGCGCTCGCGAGCGCGATCGATCTCGATGGGCACACGGCCGAAGGCGATGACCACATCGCGTCCACGTACTGGCTACCCCTGTACGACGCGGTGCAGCGCGATGACTCGCTCTACCGCCGCACGGTGCGGGGCGTCGCGTCGCCCCCGGAATACCTCGCGCATCAGTGTGCGCGCCTCATGGGGCCCGAGGCCGCCGACGTGCTGCGCTGGTTGCGGCGCGCGCCACTCGACCATGGCGTCGCGGCGGAAATCGTGGACGCCGATGGCCGCGCGACCGCGAACGGCGGCGACGCCGCGCTCTCCGGCTTGCTGGCGTGGTCGGTCTGGTACGCCGTGCATGCGCTCGGCGTGCGCCCGTGAGGTATCGTGCTTGTCGGCCGCGGCGCGGAGGGCTAATTTTCGGCCTGTCGCGGGAATAGCTCAGTTGGTAGAGCACAACCTTGCCAAGGTTGGGGTCGCGGGTTCGAGTCCCGTTTCCCGCTTGAAGGCCGGGGTCGAGGGATCAGGGGTTCGAGGGATCGAGGGCGCCAGACCAGCTCCCTCGACACCATGACACCTTGATCCCTCGACCCCGGCTTCTTCGCCCGGGTGGCGAAACCGGTAGACGCGGGGGACTTAAAATCCCCTGGGGGCAACCCCATGTCGGTTCGAGTCCGGCCCCGGGCATGAGGATGCAAACGAGGGGCGGCGCATCGCGCCGCCCCTCGTTATGCCTCACGCCGCGTGCTCAGGGCTTGGTGGCGGCCGGCTGGACGCGCGCGGCCGGCTGAGGGCCGGCAATGCGCAGGCTCTCTTCGAACATCGCCCTCTCCGTCTCCTGCATCAGATCGAAGTGGCGAACGTTGAGCTCCAGCGTGCGCTGCCAGTACGCCACGGCTTCAGCGTGCCGCCCGAGCTCGGCCGCGGCAATCGCCATCCAGCTCCACGCGGACGAGTTGTTGGGATCGCGCTCGACCAGGCCGCGGAACTCGGCGAACGCCTGCTCGCGCTCACCCAGCGTGCGGAGCGCGTAGGCGATGTGCCAGGTGACCGACGGGTCCGAGGCATCGATCGCCCGCGCATCGCGGAAGTGCATCAGCGCATCGGCCGTCCGCTTCATCCGGGCCAGTACCATGCCGGCGCCGTAGTGCGCCTCGAAGTTGCGAGGGTCGAGGCGAATCGCGTGCTCCAGCTCGGTGAGCGCCTGGGCGTCCTGGCCCAGGGCGACATGCGAGGCCGCGAGACGCGTGTGCAGCTTCGGTTCACCAGGGTTGTTCGCGATCGCATCACGACACGCGTTCCGTCCCGCCTTTCCCGCCTCGGCTTCGAGGCACGGTGCGGTGGCGTCCAGCCGGGTGGTGATGGTGCGCGGGTGACAGGCGGCGCTCATGACCACGAGCGCGGCGCAGACGAGTGTCGGCCGCATGGGGTGCTCCTTCGCTGCAGGTACGGCGTGCGGTGGAGGGGACAGCTTGACCGCGGGGTCGGTCGCTCCGCCTCGCACTACCCGAAGGACGGTCGGCGGCGGGTGGTCGCAACGCGAAAGAATCCCGGCCCCTGTGAAGCAGGGGTCAGGAGGCAGGGGTGGAAAAGGGCCGCCGCGCTTCGCGCGTGCGGCCCTCATCAGGGAAGCGCGGCAGCTTCGTTGCCGCGCCTTTCCACCCCTGACCCCTGCCTCCTGACCCCTACCTCACTGATTGAACAGATACCGCAGCCCAATCTGCGCCCGCCACCGCGAGAACAGGCCGGGGTCGTCGACGTACGTCTGCGACGGGCCGGTGAAGTTGAACACCGGTGCGCCAGCACCGTTGAACCGCACGAAGGTGAGCGGCGACGTCGCCGACGAGCTCGCGACCTTTCGCACGCCCCAGTCGGAGTTGAGCAGGTTGCCCACGTTGAGAATGTCGAGGCTCACCTGGAACGCGTGACGCCTGCCACCCGCATTGAGCGCGATGTCCTGAAGCACCCGCATGTCGATGTTGCTGTACCACGGGTTCACGGCGCCAAAGCGGTCGGCGATCTGTCCGCGGTGCTCGCGGAGATACTCGTCCTGCTCGATGAACGCGTTGAAACGATCCCACTGCTCCTGCGGCGAGATGATGACTCCGCCGACCGTGTCGGGATCGAAGAGAATCTCGGTCTGACTGCGCGGGATGTAGATCAGGTCGTTGCCGCCGTAGCCGTCGCCGTTGACGTCTCCCGCGTACAGGAACGAGTACCGGTTCCCACCGGCGCCGGCGAATCGGTTGCCCTCGGCCAGCTCGACGAAGACGCCGATCTGCGTCCGGAATCGCTCCGACCAGGTCTTGCTGTACGTCGCCTCGCCGACGATGCGGTGACGTTGGCCGAACTCGGAGAAGCTCAGCTCGGGATTGTTCGGATTGCCCCGTACCGGTTGGTTCTGCCACAGGACGCTGGCGATCTCCGTCGACTTCAGGTTGTTCTTCGCCTCGGTAAAGCTGTAGCCGAGGCTCGCGCGCACGCCCGACGCGAACGCCTTGCGCAGCTGCGCGGAGATGTTGAACGAGTGACCCTCATCCTTGTTGTCGATGACGTAGATGCCGGCGCCATCGGTGCCGTTCAGCTCGTTGTTGCCGAAGCCGCCGTAGTACGGCCGCCCATCGGGCAGCGAGCGCAGGGGCGCGCGGAGGTCGGCGTTGCGCATGAAGACCGAGTTGCGGTCCTTCGCGTAGATGAGCTCCAGCGTTCCGAGCAGGCCCCAGGGAAGCTGCTGGTCCACCGCGAGGTCCGTCGTCCACACCTGCGGCCACTTGAAGTCGGGAACCATCGCGTTGACGTCGAACGACTGCTGGAGGATGGCATCATCGGACGTCGGGATCTGCTGTCCGCCCGGGTTGAACGGCCCCCAGAGGTTGGGATTGGCGCCGGGATTGGACAGCACGTTCCCCACCCAGACAAACGGCACGCGCCCGGTGAAGATGCCCGTGCCCCCTCGCACCTGCGTCGCCCGATCGCCGACGGCGTTCCAGTTGAAGCCGAATCTCGGCGAGAACATCGCGCTCGCGTCGGGAAGGCGGCTTTGATCAACCGTCTCCGGCTGGCCGTTCTCGTCGAGCGCCGTTAGGCCGCGCGAGAAGGGATTGTCGACCGGATCGGTGAAGTACATCGGGAAGTCCACGCGCAGGCCGTAGGTGAGCGTGACGCGGCTCGTGGCCACGAACTCGTCCTGGGCATACACGCCGAGCTGGCCGACGTGGACCTTCTCCCCCTTGAACGGTCCCGAGCCGATCATGGCGCGGAAATCCTTCTGATTCGGATTGGTGGGATCGGTGGCGTCGAAGAAGTCGTCGAGCGTTTGGAACGTGCTGCCGATCGGGATGCCGGCGTCGAGAAAGAACACGCCGTGACGGAAGATGTTGAACGAGTTGAAGAAATCGAACGACTCGAAGTTCGCGCCGATCGTGAACGCGTGCTTGCCCCGAAAGACGCTGACGTTGTTCGTGATCTGCCAGACATCCTGATCGAGGATGTTGTGGATCGAGAACGGCTCGTGCCCCACCGTCGTGTACGTCACGCCTCCTTCCCCGATCTCGATCGTCGGGAACGGATCGCTGAAGGGCTCCCGGAAGTCACGGAACCGGTTGTAGCTGACGAAGAAGCGGTTGGCGAAACCGGTCCACCGGCTGTTCAGCTCGAACGCCACCGAGTGAAGGTTGTTGTTGATCGCGTATCCGGCCCCCTGGAATGGAAGGCTGCTCTCGTTCGGCCCGCGGCCCGTGTTGTTGACGCTGAGCACGAACGGGTGCGGAGGCAGGTCGCGCTTCGCATCGAGATAGTTGTACCGCAGCGTGGCGTTATGCGCCGGCGACACGTTCCAGTCGAGCTTCAGCAGCAGTTTGTCGTTGTTGGTCTCGTGAATGAAGCCCTCGTACGCGCCCGGATCGTAGTTGTACTCCTGGATCATCCGAGTGCGAATCGAGTCCATGATACGCGCTTCCACGCGGGAGAAACCAAAGCCCGCTGGGCCGCGGCGCGCCAGGAAGTTCGTGCCCGGATCATCGGTCCGCTCGAGCTCCGCATTGGCGAAGAAGAACAGCTTGTCCCGCACGATCGG
>DATBIU010000186.1:0-46849 GCA_036556765.1 Gemmatimonadaceae bacterium
AAACCCACGATGTCGCCCGCTTCGAATACGTCGGGCGCGCCACTGCCATCGGTCGCCATCCTCGGCGTCGATGCGTTGCTCGCGGCGCGTCCGGCTACGCCTGTGCAACTCGCCCACGCGTGCCAGGCCGCCGGCTACGCGGCCGTCTACCCCGTCACCTGGGGCGACGAGCTGCTCGCGGCGGCGTGCGTGCGACGCGTGGCCGCGCGCGGCGACGAGCCGGCCATCTTCTGTGCCTGTCCGCACGTGAGCGATGCGCTCCTCGAGGTGGGGTCCGACCTTGCCCGCTTTCTCGTTCCGCTGGTGTCGCCTCCCGTCGCGTGCGCGAGATATCTCCGCGCCCTGTACGGCTACAACCGCGTTCGCATTACGTACATCGGTGCCTGTCCCGGCGCGCATGATCCAGCGATCGACGCGCGTCTGACGCCCATGCAGTTCCTCGGCGTGCTCACGCAGCTCGACATCTCACTGCACGAGCAGCCCGAGGTGTTCGAGTCCGTCCTTCCGCCAGACCGTCGACGCCACCGCTCGATTCCCGGCGGGGCGCCGGCGGTCGAGATGTTGGCGAGCGAGGGCACTGCGCGGACGCTCGTCGAGATCATCGATGACGACTGGAAGACGGAGCTGGCGCAGCGCCTTCTCTCGAGGGAGCCAGCGCTGTTCGACGTGGCCGCTTCCCTCGGCTGTCACTGCGCCGGTGCTCGTCCCGGCGTCACGCCGGCGGCCGCACGCCCGTCGGTCGTTGCCCTCGAGCCACCGAGGGCGTCGAGCGATGTCATCGACCCTCACGTGGCCGTGGATGTGGATCGGCCGTTGCCGGTGATCACGGCGCGCGCGCGCGAGCTTGCGCCAGTGAGCGTCGCGCCCGTACCCACCGTGGAGCCCGGCCCAGCGCCTGACGAGCCACGTCACGAGCCGCCCGCGGCGTTTACGTCACCGCCTCCCGCACCGGCGGCTCCTGCCGCACCAGCTCCGGCGCCACCCCTGGCGTCGGCCGACCCGGTCGTCGCGGCGGACGAGGAGGCGAGGCGCCGCAAGGCAACCGCCCCGGTCGTCGCACGCGCGGCACAGACGGTTCCACTCGCGCGAACCGAAGGGGGACAGGTGCTCCCGCGCGCGTACGCTGCGCGACGTCGCACCCCGAGCGAAGCCGGCGTCGCGGTGGCACCTCCGGTGCCGGATGCGGTCATCCATCCGGCACCGGACCGTGAGGCAGCGCCTGAGTCAACACCCGAGGTAATGTCCGCGATCGTATCGCCGCCGGAGCCGGTCATCGAAGCCGTCGCGCCAGAGCGGGTCGCATCGGAACCGGTCACGATCGCGACAGCAACATCAGGGGAAGGCGCGCCGGTGGAGGCGGCAACAACGGCCGAGGGCGTCGCCACAACCGATCCGGTGCCTCCCTCACCACGTGCGACGCCCCGCTCCGTGGTCGTTCCGATCCCGGCCGAGGAGCTGCGACCAGTCCCGCCTCCACCCGCGGCCGATCATGCGCGCACCGCGATCGTCGCAACCGCGGCGACGATCGCGCTCGCGCTCGTCGCGGTTATCGTCCTGCGGCAGGGCGATGACCGCGTGACGAGCGAATCGTCAGGCATCGCCGTACCAGTTCCGACCGCACTCGACAGCCTCCCACC
The DNA here is from genome assembly GCA_036556765.1 of Gemmatimonadaceae bacterium. Taxonomy (GTDB): domain Bacteria; phylum Gemmatimonadota; class Gemmatimonadetes; order Gemmatimonadales; family Gemmatimonadaceae; genus JAICNG01. Next base: position 1,638 of record DATBIU010000186.1, read on the forward strand.
GCTGACGTTCCCGCTGCCCGACACCGGCACGAAGCCTCACGGCATCGCGACCGACACGACGGCGGCGCCCGAGACCCGGCCTCTCCCGGACAGTACCTCCGCTACCGAGTCCACTCGCATCGCGTCCGTTCCCCCAGCGCGAAGTGTGCGTCCGACGCCCGCGCGGACACGCCGCCGCCTTCCCCCTATTCGTCGGTCGCGTCCCGATTCAGCGAGGGCCGCGCGTGAGGCATCTCGACGAGCCGCGGATTCTGTTGAGCGTGACGCGATTCGTCGCGAGCTCGAGCACCGGCGCGCGCGGCTCGATTCGATCGCGCGCGCTCTCGAGACCCCTTCGGGTCGGCCCGACCGCTGACGTCGCGCGAGCGGCGGCTTGCGTGGGCCGCGTGGGGCGCCGTGTGCATCCTGTGGGGCACGACGTACCTCGCCATCCGCGTCGCGGTCGCGACCTGGGAGCCGTTTCTTTTCGGCGGGCTGCGGTTCGCCGCCGCCGGAACGATCGTGATTCTCGCCATGCGATTGCGCGGCACGCGTGTGCCGCGGGACCCGCGCCTGCTCCGCGAATCCGCGATCGCGGGAACGCTCCTGCTCGTCGGGGGCAACGCCGCGGTCATTCTCGCCGAGCGCCATGTGCCGAGCGGAATCACCGCGGTGATGGTCAGCACCATGCCGATCTGGACCGTGGTCATCAGCGCCTTCACACCGCGCGGCCACCGCCTGGGTCCGTTGAGCTGGATCGGGTTGCTCGGAGGTCTCGCCGGCGTGGTGGTGCTGGTGTGGCCCGAGGTGGCCGGGCGGCTGCCGGCGAATCGTGACTTTCTGCTCGGCGTCGTGATGCTGCAGCTCGGGTCGATTTCGTGGGCGGCCGGATCCGTCTACGTCGTGAGCCGGCGCGCCACCGTTCCTCCGCTCCTGGGAGCGGGGCTGCAGATGCTCGCGGGAGGGATCGTCATGATCCTCATCGGCACCGCCTTCGGCGAGTGGGCACGGCTGCATCCCGACCGACATGGATGGGAGGCCTTTCTCTACCTCCTCGTCTTCGGGTCGCTTCTCGGGTACGTCGCGTTCGTGTACGCGCTCCAGCACCTGCCGGTCGCGAAGGTCTCGCTCTACGGATACGTGAATCCGATCGTCGCCGTCATCGTCGGCGCATTGATTCTCGACGAGCGGTTCGGCCTGCGCGAGGCGGTGGCGACGGCGGTCGTTCTCGGAGCGGTTGCCCTGGCCCGCGTCGGCGAGACCGAGCCTACCTAACGATCGGGAAGGGGCGGTTTCGTCGAGTCTCCCTTCATCACCGAGTCGGGAACCTGCTCCACTCGCTTGATCGTCTCGACCGGTGCGCGCACGGGCATCTCCTCCGGGAGCTTGAAGCCCCGCCACGTGCGCGGCCGCTTCTCCGGAGTCACCTGCGGCATGGCGGGGCGCATGGCGCGAATCGAGTCATCCGGAGGCAGGGTGGAATCGCTCGAGGAATCGCCCACACGGCGGATCGTTCGCGTCGGGCGTGCCGTATCCGACCGCGGTGGTCGCGCAGCCACCTGTCCGCTGTCCGTGGGGAGCGTGCCGCCGAGCACCACCGTGTCATCCGTGCGCGGAGTGTCGGACGTGGCGCTATCCGACTCCGGCTCGTCGCGCGCGCGGCATCCCGCCAGGATCGCAACCGCCAGGACCGCGACGGCCACTAACACGATCGTCGTCCGCATAACACCTCTCGAAGAACCGCCTGACCATCATACCCGCCTTGCCCCCCGCGGTTGCGCTCAGCGCTCTCGCAATGCGGCCGCCGCGTCCTCCAGCGCTCTCGTCGCCGCCGCGAACCGCGCGGCGAGATCGGCGACCTCCCGCACGCTGAGGGCGTGGTCACCCGAGCGGATGGCCTCGTTGACCGACGGGATGACCATCGTCGAATAGCCGTTGTTCTCATCGGCCGCGTAGATGAGGCCGCGAACCCATGGGCGGGTCCGCAGCCCCTCGGGACGGGTGAGCGCGCGCTCCACCCGCAGCAGCGCGGCGTTCGCGCGCTCGGTCGCGCGCCGCGACACCGACGAGCGAGCCAACGCCGTATCACGCGCGCTGGCGAGTGCGACCGCCGCTCGCTCCATCCGGTCGATGGCGCGGCGGAGCGTGTCGATCGGCAGGGCCCACCCCCGGTCTCTGGCGGCACGCTGCGCCCCGTCGAGATGTCGCTCGACCGTGCGTGCGAACTCGGCGTAGTCGTACGGGAGAACGTCCGCATTGGCGAGGCGCAGCGCCAGCGTCGCGCCAATACGGGCAGCGGCCGCATGCCGATGAAATCCGGGATCACCGAATCGCGACATCCACTCGAACGTGTCGTACGCCGAATGGTACGCGCCTCCGGGGCCGCCAAAGCCCCAGTCGAGATGCGGGATACCGAGGTGATTGTAGAAGCCGGCGAAATCCGACCCGCCGCCCGGGTCACCCATTGCCGGCTCGGCCGTATCCGCGACCGCACCCGCGGCGCGCCAGGCGGCGTAGATCGTGCCGCGGCCGGACGGATCATCGATACCCTTGACCACGTCCCGCAGGACGGCGCGGAGTGACGGCGATCCACCGCCGCCAAAGCTCGGACCCTGTGCGGCGACATCCTGGTTGAGATAGGCGACCGCCCCACTCGTAAGGCGCGCGGAATCCTGCTCCACGTACTCGGTAGACCCGATGAGTCCCCATTCCTCGGCGTCCCACGTCGCGAACACGATCGTCCGCTTCGGCCGGCGCCCCGCACGCGCTTCCTCGGCGATCGCGCGCGCGGCCTCGAGGATGCTGACGGTGCCGCTGATGTCATCCACGGCGCCAGGCCCCCACGAGTCTCGATGCGCGCCGAGGATGACGAGCTGATCGGGATACGTCGCGCCGCGGATGGCGCCGAACGTGTTCCAAATGGGCTTGATCGCGTTCGTGGCCGTATCCAGCCTTACGAGCACGCGGGCTCGCACCGGCCCCGGCCCAATGTGATAGCGAAACGAGAGGCCGCCCTGCCACTGCTGCGGGATCGATGTTCCGCGAACGTCGCGCAGGAGCTCCGCGGCATTGCTCCACGACAGAGGGATGACGGGGATGCGCGGAACGGCCAGCGAGTCGAGCGGCACGCGTCGCGCTCCGGGCACGCTCGCCCATCCAGGGGTTGTCGGATCGCCCGCGCCATTCATCACGCTCCCACGCTGAACCCCGGTCGCCGGACGCATTGGCCCATCGGGGTAGACATCGCCGCGCACGTACCCGTCGTCCGCGGGATCGCTGTAGAGCAGAAGCGCTGCCGCACCGTGGCGCTCCGCCTCACGGGCCTTGATGCCGCGGAACGACCGCCCGTAGCGCGCGATGACCACCTTCCCCCGAACCGAGACACCGAGTGAGTCGAGTTGCGCGTAATCCTCGATCAGCCCGTAATTGACGTAAACCACCTCGGCCGACACGTCTCCCGCCCCGGAGTATCCGTTGGCCATGACGATCTGCCCCGACTCGGCGGTGACCGGATCGCCCGCGACAGGCCCCTCGGCGAGCACGAGCTCCAGCGTATCCGGAGCGATACGCCACGCGCGCGCCTCGGTGGAATGCGGAAGCCACACCTGATATTCCCGCACCTCGGTCTCGAGGCCCCATTCGCGCATGCGATCGACGACGTAGTCACGGGTAATGGCTTGCGCCGGTGTGCCCGCGATGTGACTCCGCGCCGTGAGCGCGCGCGAGTGGGCCATCGCCCGCGCCGCATCGGGACGCCGGGCCACGCTCTGCTCGAGCGCGCGCTGCGACACCGCGCTCCGGGCGCCGTATCCCACGATGGTCTGTGTGTGCGCCGGCTGGGTGGTGACGACCAGCAATCCGGTGACTGCCGCACACGTCGCCAAACGATGTGCGCGCTCAGTCATCCTCACGCTCGCGTCGATCGGTGCTGCCGCTGCGGCGGTCGGAGCTCTCGCGCCGCTCGAGTCCACGCCCGCGAAGCGAGTCCAGCTCGGGTCGATAGTAGCCGCGGAGCGTGTACCCCACGGCATCGTCCACAAGCACGTCCAGACGCTCCATCGCGCGGTCTGCCTCCTCGGTATTCGCACCGTGCGCTTCGAGGACGCAGCGACACGCGCGCTTGAGACACGCCCATTCCTCGGTCACCGAGGCGAGGGGCACACCGTCGGCGCGACGGAAATGGCCGTGGGCATCGGCGATGAGATGGCGGAGCCCATCATCGATGTGCGTGGCGCCCGCGCGCGCGAGGCGGAGCATCTTGGGGAGAATCTCGGGGAGCGAATCGATGAGGCGGAACGCCGGCAGACTGGCCCATGGCTCCTGCGTCAGCAGCGCCCGCCACTCGGCGATCACCTCATCGATCGCGCCGAGCAAGGTGTCGTAGGGCGACGCACCCGCGTTCGTCGGGACGGCGTGTTCACCCTGGCTGGGCTCGTGTTGGTCGTCGGAGAGAGCCATTCGAATGGGGCGGGGCGGCTGCAAACGATCGCAGGTCGGCGGTCGCGGACACACAAGTTTCAAGCTTACGTGTCCGCGCGTCAGCGCGCCACGTATTCATCGATCGTGCGCTCTATGGCGGCCATCAATCGTCGGTCGCGATCCGGCCCCTCGGGCACGCCGCGCGCGATCACCGTGAACTGCGATACCATCTCGTCTTCGAGAAAGGCGGCCGTCTCGCGAATCCCGAGCTGCTCGAGGGCGATCTGCGCCAGCTCGCGCAGCCGGGCGCGGGTTGTCGGCGTAAGCCCGCGCAGCGCCACCGGGTCGGCCGTGACCCGGCGCCGCTCGCCCGAGCGGCGCGGTGCCTCGCGCAGCGAATGGATCGGCGCAACCGTGACGATGAACGAGCCCGGCGTGTGCTCCTGCCAGCCGTCGACGACGCCGCGGCGCCGCAACGAGCCGAGCAGTCGCACGATCGCTTCGCGCACCACCGATTCGCCGTCCCAGCTGTTGATGCCACGCCCGGTGATCACCAGCAGCTCGTCCGACTTCGCAACCTGCCGCTCGCGCAGCCACGCCTCGCAGCGCGCTTCAGCCTCCTTCGGCCGGGGCAGTGTCGCGCGCAGGTTGAGTGTGCGCTCGCGCCCGAATCGGGCTTCATCGAGCGCGCGGTGGAGCGCCACGATCCCCGTGGGCCGTGGCTCACTCCTGCGACGTCGGGCCATCGGAAGCCGCTACCGAAGCGCGTCCCAGAGCACGCGCCCGTCGAGCGGTTCCAGCGGAACGACCGAGGCTGCCCACGCCAGGGTCGGCGCGAGATCGACGACTCGTGCCGGACGCGTGCGCCGGCCAGGGGAGAACGGAGGCCCGTACAGGATTACCGGGACGTGCGCGTCGTAATCGTTCGGCGATCCATGCTCGGCGTAGCGCGGCGTGGTGTTCCACACGCTGAACGGTCGCAAGGTGATGACGAGCTCCACGGAAAGATCGGGCGGAATCGTGTGGAGCCATCGCCGCGCCGACGCATCGCTGGTGGTGTCACGCATCCCGAGGTCACTCGGCCGATTGACGCGCGCCACTCCGGGAATCGCCACCAGGCTGCGTGCGAGCGCACGGAGCAGTGAGTCGGCGTTGATCTTCGCCCGCGTCATCGCGCGGCGCTCGAGAAACACCATGCCGCTCTCGATCTGGAGCGCCGTGCTGTCGGCTCCCCGCGCAGCCATTTGCGCGCGCACGCGCGACACGACGGGCGTGACGTCCACGTGGAACGCGTCCTCGCCGGAGCGGCGCGTATGCACCTCGGGAAACGAGGCCACGCCATGGTCCGCGGTCAGCGCAACGATCACCTTCGCGGAGTCGCGCACCACGAACAGCGAGTCGAGAAACGAGCCGAGCGCGCGGTCGAGGCGGAGAATCTGATCATGCACCTCGCGCGAGTCCGGGCCGTACTTGTGTCCGATGTAGTCGGTGGCGGACAGCGATATCGCGAGCACGTCGGTCTGTGGCCCCATGCCAAGATCGAGCGCACGCAGCCCCTCGAGCGCCACGGCGAGGGTCAGCTCGTCGTAGAACGGCGTCGCGGGAAGGCCCCAGTCCGGATCGTTCGCCGCGACGTGCGGAAAGCGAAAGTCGCGCCCGTTCGCCTCGTCGGGGACGCTGTCCGGTTCGGCGTACGCGCTCTCGGGCATGAGCAGCGTCCACGGTGTGACGATCATTGAATCCGGCAGCCGACGATCGTTGAAGCGGCGAATCCAGACGGGCAGCGTATCGGCGTAATAGGTGCTCGTGGTGAACAGGCCCGGCGAGGCGTACCAGAAGACCTGTTGCGCGTCTCGCCCGATCGGGAGGATGGCGCCGCGATCCTTGCCCGAGACGGAGAGCGCTCGCGACCGGGGATTTCTCGAGCGCAGCCAATCGGTGAGCGTCGTGCCGCGAAAGCGAAACGGCGATGCCCCCGGGCCTCGGGCGTTGATCAGGGGCTGCTGTGGATCCTGCACGCCCGCCGAGTTGCGAACGATGCCCGTGCGGCGCGGAAAGCGCCCGGACATGGTGGTCGCGTGGCCCGGGGCCGTCTCCGTGAGCGCGTGGTCCTGAAACGCGTTCGTATAGAAGGCGCCGCCGCGGGCGAGACGGCCGAGCCCGCCGGTGAGTTGGGTGCGCCAGCGATCGAAGTAGTCCGGGCGTAGCTGATCGACCGTCACGAAGACGATCAGGGTCGGCGCGCGCGCCGGATCCGGGAGTGGACGCGGCGTTCCCTGCGCGGGACGACGCTGTGCGGACAGCGGCACCGTCACGCCGAGCAGGGCGGCGGCGAGGATGAGACGATGGATGCGAATCATGACCCGAAGTTAGCGCGTGCCCTCGCGCACGTCACCTCGATGTGAGGTGTCTCTTGCCCGCACTCACGTGCGGCGCGGCGATTGCACGGCCGGCAGGCGTCGTACTCACTGGAGAGCTCCTATGGCCGCAAGGAAGAAATCCGCGGGGCGCCGCAAGTATGGTCGTGCCGCAAGCAAGCGCGTCGAAAGCGCCATGCGCCGCCGCAAGAAGGGAACGTTGCGGAGTGGACCCGGTGGCAAGGGTGGCCGCGTCAAGAGCCGCAAGCAGGCGATTGCGATCGGGCTGTCCGAAGCGCGGAAGAAGGGAGCCAAGGTACCGCGCCGCAAATCGAGCGGGCGAAAGCGGTCGTCTGGCGGGCGAAAGCGGTCGTCGCGCACGTCGTCCCGTTAGGCACCATGCTGGACGGCCGCGCCGCGCTCAGCGGCGCGGCAGCAGCTCGCGCTGCCCGTACAGCGCGCCGCCCTTCATGACGAGACGCACACGCCGCACGTTCGCGATGTCGGCCAGCGGGTCCGCATCGAGCACGATCAGATCCGCCAGCTTGCCCGCCTCCACCGTGCCCAGGTCGGCGGCGCGTCGCATCGCTTGTGCGGCGATGATCGTGGCCGACGCGAGAACCTCCCCCGCCGGCATTCCGGCCGACTGCAGCGCTTCCATCTCCCGGTAGATGCTCGGACCGTGCGCGGTGCCGGGATTCCCCGCGTCCGTGCCAACGGCCATCGGGATCCCCGCCGCGCGCATGCGGCGCACGTTGCGCGCGACTGACGCGTACAGGGTGTCGGCGCGCCCGTTCCGCACGAGCCCCTGCAATCCAACCGCCCGCTGGGCCTCCGGGAGTACTCGCTCGAGCTTCGCGCGTGTGCTCGCGTCCACGCAGTCGAGCGGATACCTCGCCGCTGGCGATCGGCCGGCAAAGACGTCGGCGTACCCTTCGTAGACCGTCAGCGTTGGAATCACGATCGTCTCATGCTGCCGTACCAGCGCGATGAACTCGTCGTCGACCGCTTCTGGTCCAACGGAATGCACGAGAACATTCGCGCCGGCGCGCACGGCCTCCTTCGCGCGCTCGAGCTGCGTCGCGTGCACGATGAATGGCAGCTTCGCCCGCCGCGCTTCGTCCGCGGCCAGCTCCAGCCGGGCGCGCATCGCCGGGCGCAGCGAATCGCGAACCTGAAGGTACCACACCTTGATGGCGCGGGACCCGAAGTAGACGTTCTCGCGCACGCCACGCCGCGTCGCCGAATCGCTGGCCATGTGAATGAACTGCCGCATGGTGGGCGTGTTCAGCCAATGGTCGACCGTCGCCAGCAGCGGACCTGCCGCCACCACGCGGGGAGCGTCGAGCGCACGCTCGTTCGCCTGCATGAGCGGGATCGTCCACGGGTAGCCGCCGACGTCGAAGACCGATGTGATCCCCGAGCAGAGGTAGGCGCGATCGAAGCGCGCCTTCTCCACGCGCAGAGCCGAGTTCACGGAGTCGTAGGGAAACTCGGCGCGGAGGTCGATCGCGTCGGGCCGCCCATCCACCCAGCCCGTCTGCGAGTAGTGCACGTGCGCATCGATCAACCCCGGTACGACGAAGGCGCCGTCCGCGCGCACCACCTCCGCGGTCGCGGGCACCGCGCAGGTCGACGCCGGCCCGGCGCACGCGATCCGCCCGCCGGCGACGACGACGACCGCATCCCGGATGGGCGGCGTGCCAGGGTTGATCAGTGTGCCGCCGACAATGGCGATCGGCGGAGGCGAGGCGTTTGCCGGCAGTCCGAAGGCGGTACTGACGGCAATTTTCCACCCCGCCGGAGTTCGCACGAACACGCGCTCGGAGATGCCCTCGCTCGTCACACCGCGCTGCGTCACACGGTAGTGATACGTGCCGTACACGACGCCAGGCGAGACCGGCACGAGCCTCAGGTCACGCGCCACCAGTGTGTCTGGCCATGTCGAGTCGCGACGCGCCGACCAGTGCTCGAAGCCGAGCTCGAGGCCGCCCGGCCCTGTACGAGCCAGACGCTCGGACTCGAGGTAGTAGGAGAGATAGCGCGCGCGGTCACGCTGATGAATCGCGTTGATGTTCCCTTCGAACACACGACGCGCCTCGACAGTATCGCTCGAGGCGGTCGTGGTCGTCACGGGGATCGACGTGGAGCGTGCACACGCGACCAGCAGCGGGACCCCGAGGGCGACGCGAACGTGGCGGAGAGTCATGAGACTCTATTCTACCGCCACGAACCGATCGCGAAAGGCGGGCTCCGCTCGCAACCCTACAGGCCGACGGTGATCCCCACCCGATAGGTGATCAGATTCGTCTGGCTGCGAATCGGGTCGAAGAAGATCTCGCCGGTCCCATCCTCGCGAATGCTCCCCTCGCGCAGATAGCGAGCCTCGCCGTTGGCGTGATACTGCGCGCCGATGTCGAGCGACAACGGATTCTTGCGTCCACGCCGCAGCGGGATGTACAGCCCACCACCGGCCTGCCACGCGAACGTCGCGTCGTCGAAGTTCGTCGAGCTCGCGAACGGCTCGAGGTCCGCGCTTCCCTCAACCGACGACCGGGTGAAGAAGTACGAGAGCCCGACCGTGCCGTTCAGGTAGGGCCGCACCGTCCCGCTCGGAAGCATCACCTGCGGCCCGATGCCCATCACGAATATGTTGTTGCTCGTACTGACGTCGACGCGGATGCGGCCAAGCGTGGGGCTCAGCGGAACGCGCTTCGTCTCGTGCCCATAGATCATCAGACCGAGGTTCACGCGCATGCCCAAGGCGCCCTGGCGATCGAAGGCATAGAGGAATTCTCCTCCGATACCTCCGCCCCAGTCGATGTATTCATCGAACTCGCCTAACGGCTGCGCCACCATGAGGTGCACACCGGCGAACGCCCGCGCGGGACCCCGTGGCTCGCCGTCGAATTCCAGCCGCTGCGCATGAAGGGTCAATGGCGCGAGCAGGAGAATCCCCACCAGTGCGCTCAGCGGTCGACCCGGATGTATTCGTCGCATCGTGATTCCTGAAGTGTTGGTTCCGCTCCGTACGTGCGCTCCGTGTGCGGCGTTTCGCCCTAACGTCCCGGCGGGGGCGCCTTGTCAGGCGGATCGAGCGAATCGGTCTCCTGCTCGACGCGATCGAGCGGGCGCACCAGGGCCCTGCCGTCACCGACGACGCGGCGCGCCGTCACCATCCGGCGCTCGAACCACTCCCCCCGCGGCGACGTCAAGCGCTCAACCCGAACCCCGCCACCGCTGGCCGTCGAATGGATGATCTGGTCATCCCCGAGATAAATGGCCACGTGATCGATGCGAGTTCCATTGCCGGCAAAGAACAGCAGGTCTCCCTCCCGCAGCTCATCGCGATCCATCGAGATCGCCTCCCCCACCTCAGCGATCTGGCGCGACGTCCTGGGCAGGTCTACACCGTGCCGCGCAAACACGTACTGAACGAAGCCGGAGCAATCGAATCCCTTGGTGGGGCTGGCCCCGCCATACGAGTACCGGATGCCCTCGTAACGGTTGGCCGTCTCGATGACGCGCGCGGCGCTCACCGGTGCGCCGGGCATTCGGCCCGGCGTAGCCAGCACCGGCGCGCGGCGATCTCCCGCGCGCGCTTCGTCCCGTTCGCGATCATGCCGATCGTCGCGAACCGGCTCCCGGCGCCGCCGCGCCGGACGCGCTGCCTGACGACGCCCGCCGAACTCGATGCCGACGCCGACGCGGTACTCCCAATCATTGGCGAAGCCCGGTGGCAGGTCGACCTCCTTCTGGAGGAGCGTCCGCCGGCGCGCGGTCCCCTCGATCGCAAGGGCGCGCGACAGGTGCCACGCGACTCCCCACCCATAGCTCAGCGTGGCGACGGACGCCCGGTCACCGTCCACGTAGCGCGCTCCGTGACCGCCAATTCCTCCCAGCGCGAAGGGGCGAAGCCCGGCCGTTACACCCGGCGAATTCCATCTGAACGGCGAGAGAATGACGTCGGCGTCGGCGGTCCACGCCGTGATCTTCAACGTACCGTCCGTGTTACTCGCCGTGCGGTCGACGCGGCCCAGCGCGAGCGCCCCGCTGGCACGGACGCCGAGGATGCCGGCCCACGAGGTGTAGGAAAGGCCGCCGAGCGTCGCTTCCCGGGGCAAGGCGTCGTTCCGCCCCAGGTGAAAGGCGATCGCGTGCCGCGACTGGGCCACCGCGAGAGGCACGAGCGAAGAAAGCGCGAAGGCGGGGAGAGCGATTGACGAGAGTATCGGCCGCATGGTGTCGCTTCCGCGGATGAGGTCGATGGACTGCGACGCAGGGGCGGGGCCGCCCGGCACGCTTGGCTAGCCTGTTGCCCCGTCGTCACTTAAAGACGCGCGGGCCCGCGGGTGCGATACGGGTGCCATCCCAAAGGGACGCGAGTTCGTCCGACCGGAGAGACAAAGCGACACACTCGGCCCCGGCGGAGAAACGAAAACCCCCGGGGGAATCCCCGGGGGTCTCGTCGCGGACCGCGGAGTGTCCGCGGCCCACCACCATCGATCAGAACAGGATCCCGAACGTGATCGGCACGACCGCGGCGCTGAAGTCACCGCCTTCATCGTCGACGAAGATCTTGACGTACCGCACCTCGAGGAACGTGCTCATCCCAGTAAGGCTGAACTCGAGACCGACGCCTCCGTTGAGACCGAAGTCGTTCTCTGCGTCGAAATCACCGAACTTCGAGTTGTAGAAGCCGACGCCACCCGTCAGATAGGGCTTCACACCGATCCCACCCATACCGACAATGGCGTTCAGCGCACCGCCGATCACCCGCAGATCGTCATCGGTGCCGAGAATTCCTTCATCGGCGCCGAGGCTGTGGTACGACAGATCCGCGCGCAGCTTGACGGGCAGTGCCATCATCCCAAAGCCGAGCATGACCTGACCGTGGAAGCCATTCTCGAACCCATCCCCCAGGTCGCTCTGCGGCATCGACAGTCCGCCCCCGAGACCGAAGCGGATCGGGCTCTGTGCTTCGACGGCGCCCGCGCCCATGACGGTCGCCATGGCCACGGCGGCAAACAACGAAACGACGCGCTTCATGGAGCACTCTCCTTGTCGTTGAAATTGCGTGCACACCGGCGAGCCGAACGGAGCCGACCTCGGCCCGAACACACACCGGTTGCGCGACAACTTAGACGGCCAGGCCCGCGATTTCAACGCAGTGTGTACGCTTGCTTCCCTGCGCACCAGCCGTTACGACAGGATGCGCTCGAGAATGGCCAGTCCCTGCGCCAGTTCATCGCGCGTCGTGATGAGCGGCGGCAGCAGGCGCACCGTGTGCTCGCCCGCGGAGCACACCAGTAAACCCTCCTCGAGCGCGGCGGTGACGACTTCGGACGCCGGCATCGTCACGTCGATGCCCCACATGTATCCCGTGCCTCGTACGGCGCGGATCTTCGTCGTGCGCACCGCCATCGAGTGCAGCGCCTGGCCGAGCCAGAGACCGCGGTCGCGCACACCGGCGAGGAACCCCGGCTCGCTCACGCGCTCGAGGACGTGCAGCGCGACGCTCGCGACGAGCGGTCCTCCCCCGAACGTGGTGGCGTGATCGCCCGGTCGCACGGCCGCGGCGATCTGGTCGTTCAGCAGAACGGCGCCCATCGGCAAGCCCCCGGCCAGCGGCTTCGCGAGCGTCAGCAGGTCGGGCTCGATGCCGTACCGCTCATAGGCGAACAGGTACCCCGTTCGGCCGAGCCCGCACTGGACCTCATCGAAGATGAGCGCGATGCCGCGCTGGCGCGTCATGTCGCGCAGCGCGCGCAGGAACTCGCCATCGAGCACGCGCACCCCGCCCTCGCCCTGCACCGGCTCGACGATCAGAGCCGCGACGGTCTCCGGGTCGAGCGCGACGTCGAGGGCGGTGAGATCGCGCTCGACGATGCCGACGCCGCCGGCCAGCGGGCGGAAGGGCGCGCGGTACGAGGGGCGGTCCGTTGCCGCCAACGACGCGAAGAGGCGACCGTGAAAGCTGCCGCGCAGCGCGATGATCTCGTGCTTCCCGGGCCCGTGGCCCAGGGCCCAGCGCCGCGCGAACTTGAACGCCCCCTCGTTGGCCTCCGCGCCGGAGTTGCAGAAGAAGACCTTCGACGCGAACGAGCGCTCCGCCAGCGCTTCGGCCAGCACCCGCGCCGGTGTGGTGTGATACAGATTCGAGGCATGAATGACGCCTGACGAGAGCGCGCCCTCGATCGCCTCGCGAATGCCGTCGTCGGCATAGCCGAGCGCGTTGACGGCGATGCCGCTGACGAAATCGAGGTAGGCACGCCCGTCGGCATCATAGACGAACACGCCCTCGCCCCGGGCGATCTCGAGAGGAACGCGACGATATACGGGGAGCAGCGCTCCCTCCTGCGGCGGGGCCGCGAGCTGAACGGTAGCGGTCATGCGAGGGTCGACGTGAAGGCGTGAGGCACCGTGGGGGTCGCCACGATGCGTGTTCCACGGTTGGCATCGGCGAGTGCGGCAAGGTCGGCAATCCGCACCCGCGCCACGCCGCCCGCGAGTGCCCGGTGGGAGGCCTCGAGCTTCGCGATCATCCCTGCGGTGACCGTTCTGGCGGTGATGAGCGCGCGCATACGATCGACATCGAGGGACGAGAGGACGCCGCCCTTGTCGAGCACGCCAGGGACATCGGCGATGAACAGCAGCTCGGTCGCACCGAGGGCGGCGGCAAGCGCCGCCGCGGCATCATCGCCATTGACGTTGAGCGCGTCCCCGGATTGAGACCGCGCATCGCGAGCAAGGGGCGAGATGACCGGGAGGAACCCGCCCTCGAGCAGGTGCCTCACGAGGCGGACGTCGACTCGCGACGGTTCTCCAGCGCGTCCCATCGTCGCCGTGTCGATCGGTTCCGCCGACAGGAGCCCCGCATCCTCGCCCGACACCCCGACCGCTGGAATGCCGTCCGCAACCAGCGGGGCGACCAGCCGTTTGTTCACGACGCCGGACAGCGTCATCCGGAGGATCGCGATGTCGTCGTCGGTGGTGACGCGCCGCCCATCGATGAACTGGGGGTCGCGTCCCATCGCGCGCTGGAGCGCCGTGACATCGTCGCCACCACCGTGGATCACGACCAGCGCGCCGGGCGTCGCCCGCCACGCCGACGCGAGCGCCGGGATGAGCGCCGGCGCTTGCTGCGCCCGTCCGCCGATCTTCACGACGCGGATCACGAGGGCAACCCCTGGGCTTCGGGGAGCCCGAGCATGAGGTTGGCATTCTGGAGCGCTTGGCCTGCCGCACCTTTGACCAGGTTGTCGATCGCTGCGTAGATGACGAGCGTCGGCGTCCGCATGTTGGCGGCCGTCGTCGCGCAAACGCGGACGACGTTGCGCCGCACCACGTCCCGCAGCGTCGGCAGCTCGTCGGCGATCTCGATGAACGGTTCGCCGGCGAAGCGCTCGCGCCAGAGCTCGTTCGGCGTGGCCAGCGGAGCCTTGAGCGGCACGGTGATCGTCGCGAGGATGCCGCGCGCAACGGGAAGCAGGTGTGGCACGAACAACAGATCGCACTCCGCACCCCAGCGCGCTAGCGTCGTCGTCATCTCGGGAAGGTGCCGGTGCTCGTTGCCCGCAGCGTACGGCCGGAAGTCTTCCGTCATCTCGCCGAACAGCAAATCGGGGCGCGGGGTGGAGCCGGCGCCGGTGACGCCGCTCGCGGCGCTCACCGTCACGGCTGCACCCGGCGCCATGAGCCCGCGTTCGGCGAGGGGCGCGAGGGCGAGCAGAATCGCGGTGGGATAGCACCCCGGGTTCGCGACGACCTCCGCCTTCGCGATCGCGCCGCGATTGATCTCGGTGAGTCCGTAGGGGACTGAATGCGGTGCGCGAATGGCGGATGACGCTTCGATCGCGGTCGCGCCCTTGGCCTGCGCGACGGGACGCGTGACGATCGATTCCCGCTGACGGAAAGTCGCCGCTGCATCCGCACCGCGGGGCCCCACTTCATCGTGCGCGGCCCCGGGGCGGAGATCGGCGGACAGATCGACGACCTTCGCGCCAGCGTCGAGGGCGCGGCGCACCCAGGGCACCGATGCTCCGTGCGGCAGCGCGCTGAAGACCAGCGCACAGCCCTCGAGGTGCGCGTCGTCGTGGGCGACGAAGCGGACCTCGTCCCCACCCAGCCGCGCGCGCTCGCCCTTTCGCTCGTTGGCACTGGCGAAATGGAGGTGGAGCGCGGGATGGCGCGCGATGAGGGCGCACAGCTCACGGCCGGCGTAGCCGGACGCGCCGAGCACCCCAACGGGAAGTTTATGCACGGTGAATGAATATACATGCATTGCGGTGCGGTCAAGGGCCATCGCAGCCGGTCGAGCCGCGAGCGAGACTCCGCAGACCCTCGACCGCTGGCCTTGGAGCCCCCACTTTACCGGCATGGCGAACAAGCGCGTGCGGCAAGCCACCATCCGCGAGCTCATCGAAGCGCGTGAGGTCGGGAGCCAGGAAGAGCTCCGCAAGCTGCTGAAGCAGCGCGGATGGGACGTCACGCAGGCGACGCTGTCTCGCGACCTGCGGGAGTTGGGCGTCGCGCGCGTCTCGACACCAGAGGGTCCGCGCTACACCCTTGCGGCTGGAGGGGCCGCTGCCGTCGAGGGAAACCCGGTCCTCGAGGCGGTGCTGCCGCCGCTGTTCAGCACGGTTGACGGGGTCGGTGAGATGGTCGTGATACGCACCGTCCCCGGCGGCGCGCAGCCGATCGCCCGCGCCATCGACGCCGAGGCCTGGCCGGATATCCTCGGGACGCTCGCTGGCGACGACACCATCCTCCTGATCTGCCGTTCCACCGCGGCCCGCGAGCGCCTGGTGCGGCGTATTCGGGCTCTGGCCGGCCGGTAGGGCAGAGGGCACGACTCGGCCGCCGACGTTCACCAAAAATCCGGGCCGCTTTATCCTTGACATTCCGCCCCAAACGAGAGATTATGCAACCGCACTGCATATTCACTCAGATTTGGGGATGCCCATGCGGACCATCGTCCTCGCCTACTCCGGCGGGCTCGACACGTCGATCATCGTTCCCTGGCTCAAGGAGCACTACGACGCCCGGGTCATCTGCGTCGCCGCCGACATCGGTCAGGGCGACGAGCTGGAAGGCGTGCGCGCAAAAGCGCTCGCATCCGGCGCCGACGAGTGCCTGGTGGAGGACCTTCGCGAAGAGTTCGTCGAGGACTTCCTCTGGCCGATGCTCCGCGCCGGCGCGATTTACGGACGCAAGTATTTACTCGGGACCTCGATCGCGCGGCCGCTGATCGCGCGGAGGCAGTGCGAGGTCGCCAAAGCCATCGGGGCCGATGCGCTCGCACACGGATGCACCGGCAAGGGCAACGACCAGGTGCGCTTCGAGCTCACCTACGCGACGTTCGCCCCCGAGCTGCCCGTCATCGCCCCGTGGCGCGAGTGGGACATTCGCAGTCGCGAGGACGCGCTCGCGTACGCGGCGGCCCGCAACATTCCGGTCTCGGCCACCGCCCAGAAGATCTATTCGCGCGATCGCAACCTCTGGCACATTTCGCACGAGGGCGGGATGCTCGAGGATCCGTCCTCGGTGCCGCCGGACGACCTGTTCATGCTCAGCGCGTCGCCCGCCGATGCGCCTGACGAGCCGGAGGATGTGACGATCGAGTTCCTGCGCGGAACGCCGATCGCGGTGAACGGCGAGCGAATGCGCCCGGTGACGCTCGTCGCTACCCTCAACGCCATCGGCGGCCGCCACGGCGTCGGCCGGATCGACCTCGTCGAGGATCGCCTCGTTGGCATGAAGTCGCGCGGGATCTACGAGACGCCCGGCGGAACGATGCTCTACGCAGCCCACTCGGAGCTGGAGCAGCTCGTGCTCGACCGGCGCACGTTGGCCGCGAAGGATCTCATCGCGCCGCGGTACGCCGATCTCGTCTACGAAGGGCGGTGGTGGACGACGGAGCGCGAGGCCTACGATGCGTTCGTCTCGGTGACCCAGGAGCGCGTCAGTGGCTCGGTGACACTGCGGCTCTATAAGGGGAACGTGATCATCGCCGGTCGCGCCAGCGAGCACGCGCTGTATGACGAGCGTTTCGTGACCTTTGGCGAAGACGACGTCTACGAGCAGGCAGACGCCGGGGGATTCATCCGGCTGTTCGCGCTACCGGCTCGCGTGCGTGCGCTCAAGGACGCCGAGATGGCCAACGCCGCCGAGGGCTCGGAGGAGAAGAAGGAACCGGAGCCCGAACCCACTCTCGCGATCGCGTGAGGTCGAGATGATTCCGAACCTCGTGGTGGAACCCGCGGCGGCCACGGACGAAACCGCCCCGCAACGCGCCGCGCGCGGCGCCCACCGGTTGTGGGGCGGCCGGTTCGCGAGTGGTCCTGCTCCAGAGCTCGACGCGCTCAACCGCTCGATCGGGACCGACCTTCGCCTCTGGCCGTTCGATGTGAGGCTCTCGAAGGCCTGGGCCGTAGCGCTCTGGCACGCCGGAGTGCTCACGCTGGACGAGAGCGCCGCGATCGAGCGCGGGCTCGACGGGGTCGCCGACCGACTGACCGCCGGCGAGACGCCGGTGGCTTCCGACGAGGACGTTCACACGCTCATCGACCGGCTGCTGCATGAGGAGATCGGCGACGTCGCGTCGAAGCTGCATACCGGCCGATCGCGCAACGACCAGGTCGCCACCGCCACCCGGATGTGGGCGATGGAGGCGTGCACGACGCTCGACTCGGCGGTCCGCGCCCTTCAGCGCACGATGCTGGACCGGGCGGTGGAGCTCGGCGCGACGCTGATGCCGTCGTACACGCATCTCCAGCGGGCGCAGCCGGTGCTGGCCGCGCATTGGATGTTGTCGCACTTCTGGCCGCTCGATCGCGACCGGGCCCGTCTCGAAAGCGCCTCCCGCGCGGCGGGTGTCCTGCCGTTAGGCTCCGGGGCGATCGCCGGGAGCGCCTTTCCCGTGTCCCGCGTGCTGCTCCAGGGAAGCCTCGGCTTTGCGGGCCTCTCCCGAAACAGCATGGATGCCGTCAGCGATCGCGACTTCGTGGCCGAGCTGCTGTTCGGCACCACGATGCTGGCCACACACCTCTCGCGCCTGGCGGAGGATCTCATCCTCTTCGGATCGAGCGAATTCGGATTCGTCCGGTTCGGCGACACTTTCACGACCGGCTCGAGCATGATGCCGCAGAAGCGAAACCCGGATGCGCTGGAGATCGCGCGCGGATCGGGGGCGCGGCTGCTCGGGGATCTCGTCGCGCTCCTCGGGACCATCAAGGGACTCCCGACGGGCTACAACAAGGACCTCCAGGACGACAAGCGCGCCTTGTTCGACGCGGTCGACACCATGCTGCTCGTGCTTCCGGCCGTCACGGGAACGCTCGCCGAGCTGTCGTTCCGCGCGGACCGGATGAAGGCCGCACTCGCGAGCTCGATGATGGCCACCGACCTGGCCGACTATCTCGTCGAGAAGGGAGCGTCGTTCCGCGAGGCGCATGCGGCCGTCGGAGCGCTCGTACGCGAAGCGGAGGAGAAGCGCTGCGAGCTTACGACGCTGCCGTTCGAGTCGTTCGCCTCCGCTCATGTGGCGTTCGATCGCGATGTCTTCGAGGCGTTGTCGGCGCTCAGGTCCGTGGAGCGGCGCGAGGTGGAGGGCGGCACGGGCCCGGGCGCCGTCCGCACGCAGATCGATGCGGCGCGGGCCTCGCTCGCCGAGAAATGGGAGAACGCGCGGGGCAACGAGCTACGCCTGGTGACGCCGTAGCGCCTCGCTACGCGACGCGCGGCGCGGACCGGCTCTCCAGCAGCATGTGATAGGCGCCCCGCCGACCGACCAGGTCGGTGGGCGCTCCCTGCTCGACCACCGTTCCCTCACGCAGCACGATGACGTGGTCCGCCTCGGCCACCAGATCCAGATCGTGCGCGATGACGATCACGGTCCGGCCTCGCGCGCGTCGCTCTCCCATCATGCGACGCACGCGGGCGACTGACGGTCCATCGAGCGATGACGTCGCCTCATCGAGGATGAGGATTTCAGAATCGCGATAGAGAGCGCGCGCGATTGCCAGGCGCTGCCGCTCGCCGCCCGAGAGAGTGGCACCATTCTCCCCGAGCTGGGCGTCAAACCCTCCCGGAAGCCGCTCGATCGTCTCGGCGATCCCTGCCGCCTGGGCCGCGTCGAGGGCGCGCTGGAGGTCCGGCTCCGGAGCTCCCAAGGCAATGTTCTCCAGCACGGACCCCGCCAGCAGGTCGATCCGCTGTGGGACTACGCAGACGAGGCGCCGCATGGAGTCAGCGCTCAGATGACGCACGTCGATGCTACCGATGCGGACGCGACCCTCGTCTGCGGCGTAGACGCGCTGTACGAGCGCAGCGATCGTGCTTTTCCCGGAGCCGCTTTCACCGACGACCGCCGTTATGGCGCCGCTCTGGAATCGCAGCGTCACGTCACGCAATGCCGGAGAGCGCGCGCCATATCGAAACGTGACATGCTCGAGCTCGACGTCGCCGCCTCGCGAGGTGGCGATCGTCGCAGGCGTAACCACACGATCCCGTTCCAGGTCCATGATCTCGAACAGGCGGTCCGCGGCGATGAGCGCGTCCTGGATCGTTCGGTTCGCGCCGATCAACGTCAGAACCGGGGCGGTGAGGTACCCGAGCAGCGCGTAGGACGACATGAGCTCGCCGGGGGTGAGTCGTCGCTCCATCACCAGTACGGATCCCATCCACAGAAGGGCGACGACGGCGAGCCGCGAGACCATCCCGGTCGCCGTGGTCGTGAGAAGCGACGTTCGCGCTGAGCGGAACACCGCGCGAAGCAGCCGAACGAACCGCACTTCGGTGCGCAGCTCCATATCAGACTCGAGGCCGAAGCGCTTGATCGTTCCAATCATGGAAATCGATTCGACGAGCTGCGACTGGAGCTCCGCGCCTCGCTCCATGAGATCCCGCGACACGCGCCGGTTGCGCGCGTTCGCCACCGCCCAGATGGCGGCGTAGAAGGGAATGACGCCCGCCACGAGCGCACCGAGCCTCGCGCTGTAGACACACAGCAGCGCGAGTGAGAGCGCGATGACGAGCGTGCTGACCACCAGCTCCAACGCGAGGTCGTTGATGAGCGCTCGGATCTTCACCGCATCGCCCATGCGAGACGTGATCTCGCCGACGCGCATGGTGTCGAAAAAGCGCTGGGGGAGCCCGAGCAAATGGCGGTAGTAGCCAAGGATGAGCGAGACGTCGATCCGCTGGCCGGTATGCAGGACGAGGAGGCCTTTCATCCCTCCAACGATCGCCTGCGCGAGGATGAGCGCGATCAACGCGACGCTCATCAGATTGAGCAGGTTGCGATTCCCATCGACCAGAACGTGATCGACGAGCTGCTGGACGTAGACGGTAGTCGTGAGGCCGAGCAGGGTGTGCACGATGGCGCCGACGAGCGCCATCGCGATGATGCCGCGGTGCGGCGTCACCAGAGAGGTGAACCGGCGAATGACTGACGTCCGCCGATCTCCGCCCACGAAGCCACTTGCCGGCGCAAGCAGCACCAGCACTCCGGACCATTCGCGCTCGAAGACTGCCCGGACCGAGCGCCGCCGCTCGCCGGATGCGGGGTCCATGATCTCGACTCGTTTGGCGCCGACGCGAGCGAGGACGACCCAGTGCTGCCCCGAGCCGCGAACGACGTGCGCGATCGCCGGCAGCGGAAGCGCACCGAGGGCATTGGCGGTCGCACGAACGCCCTTCGCCTGGAAACCAAGTCGCGCTGCTGCCTGGACGAGCCCAAGCGCCGTGGTGCCGCGCATGTCGGTGTGCGCGAGCTGACGCACGCGCGCGATCGGCAAACGCAAGCGGTACCAGGCAGCGATGCTTCCCAGACAGGCCGCACCGCAGTCGGATGCGTCTCGCTGCCGGACGCGCGGGATGGAGCGGAACGCCATCGGGCCTAACGTGCCGTCGTTGCGACCCGTGGAGCACGCGCGGGATTCAGCCAGTCATCGACGCCATCGAAGAGGAGTTGCAGGAGTGAGCGTTGCGCGATCACGAACCGCGCGCGGAACGTCATTCCCTTTCCAACCGGGGCACGCTGCCCGCCTCGGAGGCGGAGCTCCGTTCGCGCAAGCCGACAGCGGACGCGAAAGACCGGTTGGTCGCCGCTCCGGGATGCGTCATCCGCGACCTCGACCACGATCGCTTCCATCGTGCCCCAGTCCCGGTGATTCAACGCATCGATCATGAGACGCACCGGCGTCCCGCGTCCCACCAGTGCGATGTCGCGCGCCGATAGCAGCGCTTCGCCAATCAGCTCGGTGTTGGGGGAGAGCGTCGCGATGCGCTCCCCGCGCTGCAAAACGCTGCCCCGCGACAGGGACGCGGCCATCTCGACCGTCCCGTCCACGGGCGCGATGACGACATGGCGAGCACGTGCGTCGGTAAGCTCCGCACGCTCGACGGTGAGACGCCGAAGCTCGTCTGCCGTTCGCGCGTGTGCGTCGGACCAGGCTGAGCGATTGCGCTCTCGATGTTCGCGTAGCGCCGCGCCCGCGGTGCGTCGAGTCGATTCCTGCCGATCGACCTGTTCAGCGGTGACGAAGCCGCGCGCGAACAGCGCCTGCAGACGTGCCAGTTCCCGCTGTTCTGCCTCCGCGCGGGCGGTCAGCTCCGCGGCGATCGCGGCATGCTCACGCCATTGCTGCCGGCGGTACGCCGTGCGAAGGCCGCGTCCGGGAACGAGTGAGTCGCCGCTGTCGAGCAGCGTGGCCAGATCGGCCAGCTCGTTCTCACGTGCCCGTGCAATCGAGTCGGAGGCGGCGACACGAGTCGTGACGGCGCGATCGTCGAGGACCAGGAGCGTGTCGCCAGCGTGAACGCGATCGCCCTCGCGCGCGTACACCGCGTGAACGATGCCGCTTTCCGCCGCACGAGCCTCCTGTCGCTCGATGACAGGGCGGATGACCCCGTTGGCCTGCACCGTGACCGGCACCTGCACCATGGGCATCGCCGCGGCGGCGCCGAATGTCAACGCCAGGATCGTCAGATACAGCGCGTGGCCGGTTGGGGCGTGCTGCGCGAGATGCACTTCGACGCAGTCCTCGACGAGCGGAGGTGAGACGAGCGATTCGGGCACCGCCGCCTCACGACGCCGGCGAGACGGCCGTGCGTGAAGATCGCTTCCACGACACGGTCAGCACGCCTGGCCGGGCCACAGCCGCCAGCCGGTGAATGCGCTTGGCGGCCAACACGAGGCCGCCCGCGGCCAGCACGCCGACGAGGAGGGCAAAGGGCCACAGCCTCGACGCGACTTGGCTGGGTGAGCCTGGAAGGTCGCCAGGGATGTACGACGCGAGCAGCGCGCCGCCGTTGTTCACGGCGTGCATGAACACGGCGGTCCAGATGGACCCGGTGCGCCAGACCACCCATCCCGCGAACAGGCCAAAAACGACGTGGTGGGCAGCATCGACTCTGCCGTGCAGCACGCTGAACGCGCCGGTGCTCAGCACGATGGCCGGGCCAACCCCCAACGAATGCTCGAGGACGTGCTGCATGCGGCCGCGGAAGGCGAACTCCTCGATCAGTGGGGCGAGGAGGGCGACGGCCAGCAGCAAGGCGATCGGACCAAACGGATCGGCCAGGAACGCGGCCGAGACGACGTCGGAGTCATCCGGGATCTTGGGAAGGAGATCCTGCGCGGCGAGCTGCTCGTGCAGCACGAGTCCGGAAATCCCGAACAGCAGCTTCATGGCCACCGCGACGGTCAGCCACGGCAAGTATCGGCGCGGCGAGCGCAACCGCAGCTGCGCGGCCATGCGAGGGCGCGACCGGAGCGGGCGGACTACGTAGAGACCGATGAAGATCCCCGCAGTGGCCAGCAGGACCATCGTGGCATGAGTGGCGTCGAGTCTGAGGGCGACCACGACGGGAATCATCCACCCGACGGTCCACGCAATCGACAGCAGCGCCGACAGGAGTGATCGAGCTCGTCCCCTTCTCCGCAGCGGTCGAGTCATTCACCGGTCCAGTGTGTCACGAAGTGGCAGCGGCTGGGGTCCGGCGCGCGCGTACCGCGCCGGCCCCCTCGGGCACGTCTCAGCGCGCGTCCTCGTACCCTTCCTCGGCCGCGGCAATGAGGTCGTCGAGGCCGCCGGCGATGCAGTCGAACAGCAGCTCGCCCACCTTTTTGGCAAGCCACTCCTTCCATCCATCCCCGCCCGCGATGGAGGCGAGGGTCTGCTCATCGAGCACCGTGATTTGCCCGCCGTTCAGGGCGAGCGCTTGTGTATCGAGCATGGTAGTCTTCCTCACGAGTGTGAAGTGTTGCAGTGATTGCCATGTCCCCGGCCGGCCTACTTGCCGAGGAACGAGTTGCCGTCTTCCGGGCTCACCAGGGCGTCAACGATCTCGCCCAGCGCGTACCCGATGCCGTACCCGAGCCCGCGGACAAGGCCGCTGCACCAACACGCATCACTCCCTCCCCCCACCGTCACCAGCTCATCCTGCGTCAGCTCGGCGACCCCGAGCGATGTGATCGGTTGCATGTGAACCTCCTGTATTCGTTCAATGGAGTTGGCGGCGTTGCGCCGCCGGGGTCACGGGCTGGCTCCATCGTTCCGGGCCGCGTGAGCCGCGTATCACGCGATGCGTGCGAGCCATCGCCTCGAAGCTCACGGCCGCCTGACCGCGAGCCCTGTACACGACGCGCCATGATAGGCGCGTGCGTCAGAAAGGCGTCAGCGGATCCGCGCGGGGCGGACCATCCAGTTGCCGGATGCCAAACGGGCGCGATCGCATGCGATCACGCCCGTCATGGCCTGGAGCTGGGAGCTGGAGCTAGCCGATTACGAACTCCACTCGGCGGTTGCGCTGCCACACCCGCTCGCCCGAGCCGGGCACCGCGGGCGCTTCCTCCCCTCGGCCTTCGCTTGTGAGCCGCTCGGATTCGATCCCGAGCTCCAGCAGGAAGCGCTGAACGGCAGCCGCCCGTCGCTCACTGAGCCGCTGGTTGTACTCGGCCGCGCCGCGCGCATCGGCGTGGCCGGTGAGGGTGAGGGTGAGCGCCGGGTTTCGCTGGAGAATGGAGGCCTTTTCGCGCAGCAGCGCGCGCGACGCGGTCGTGAGGTGCGCGCTATTGGTCGCGAAGTAGATCTGCTGGGACATGACCCGGATCTCGGCCTCCGAGAGCGCGCGTTCGCCCCCTCCTGGCTCGGGGGAGGTCACGTTGGCGGCAGCCACTCGCTGGGCCGAGTCGCGCGCCGCGGCGGCCGCGGCAGCCGCCGCCGCGCGGGCCCGCGTCAGGCTGTCCTCGAACGCGATCGTGCGCGCGTCCACGGCCCGGCGCTGGTCCCTGAGCGTGTCGTACGTCGCTCGGGCGCGGGCGGTGTCTTGTCGGGCTCGGTCGATGTCGATCGCCAGGTCGCCGGAGTCCGTTTCGACTTGCCGTCCCGTGGTGGCGCATCCGGCGAGCGCGACCACGGAGACCACGAGCACCAGCGACGAGCGACACATGGGAGCCTCCTGCTGCGACAACCGCTACACGAGTCGAGATGGTGTCCTAGTATTGAGCATGACGAGGACCACCGCAATCCCCGGAAGAGTCACCGTTAGGTAGCCCCCGGATGCACGACGGGGCACCCGGTTGGGTGCCCCGTCCTTGGCGGCGCGGTGCGACGCGTCAGGCGCCAATCTTCCTCACCTTCTCCGCCGCGGGCCCCTTCTGCCCCTCGACGATGTCGAACTCAACGGCGTCGCCCTCGGCGAGCGACTTGAAGCCCTTGCCCTCGATCGCGCTGAAGTGCACGAAACAGTCCTTCTGGCCGTTGTCCGGGGTGATGAAACCGAACCCCTTCGCGTCGTTGAACCACTTCACCTTGCCGGTCGTACGCATGCCCTGCTCCTGAGATGTTTTTGTCAGGGGAGCGGATCTGGGCCGACCCTGACAAATGTGTGACTCACGGGACCCCATGCCCCCCGCGTTAGGCAGCGAACCAAATAAAAGGACCCGGGCGAATGTCGCCCGGGTCCGTCTATTCGGGTATCGCCGGACCCGAATATATCGAGTTTCGGACGTTCGGCAATACCCGCCCGCGACCGATCGACCTCAGACGCCGGGAGTCGTTCGGGTCTCCGCCGTCGCCGTCACTGCGCCGTCGCCGCGCACGTGCTCGACGAACATCTGCGCGCACAGCCGGTTTGCCTCCTTCACGTACTCATCGTGGTGGCGCTCGCCCGTGTCGCCGATCTGCCGGAGCTGCTCGTTCCCCAGCTCCTTTCCGGCCTCACGGAACGCCTTGAACGTGTCCTCCGACTGCCGCGCCATCACGATGTCCGAGACGAGGCGCAGAAAATCGCTCTCGCGGGCCACGTCGGCGAGGTCCTTCGCGATGCCAAGCGCCTTTCCGAGCATCTTCTTGCCGACCCCGGACTGGGCGCCGAGCTGCTGCTGATACTGCTCCAGCATCCGCTGATGCTCTCGCATCATCGGGATGTGCCGGCTGCACAGGTCGCGGAAGCGCGCATCCTTTGCCTCACGCTCGTGGTCGACGAGCGATTCGAGAAAGGTCTGATGCTGCATCACCGCGTTGTTGACCTGGCTGCGCAGGAAGTCCATTCCTCTGTCCATTGCATTACCTCCGAGTAGGAACTGACGGTAGTGCAAGCTTCGTGCTGCCTGCCGTCCTACTGGACGATACGAATCGCGGTTACGAAATAGGGCGTATCGCCGAAGCAGGAGGTCGGTATGCCCTTGTGCTCCTGATAGTGCAGGGACACGCGCTTCCCGGCCGCCTCGTTGATCTGGCGGGCAATGGCGTCGTCACGCACGCTGAAGTGGAACAGCTCGGGCATCGACCCTGGCACGTTGGACATCGCCAGCTCACCCTCCCACGTCTTACACAGCCATCCCTTCCGCGAAATCTTCTGGACCCACCCGGCGCGGTCTCCCTCCGAGTACGACCAGGTGAGCGCGACCCAGGTCCACAGTGCGAACCCCAGTACCGGCACGATGATGAGCGCGAGGACGAACAGCTTCCATCGCGGTACACGACGCCGGCGCGGGGGTGACACCTCGGCGTCCGCCACCGCCTTCACGTCTTCCGTGTTATAGCCTCGCGGCGGCTGCTCGATATCGTCGGGCATGGTTCGGGGTACGAGGGAAGAGTAACTTTCCCCAGGCGGGGCCCATCGTGCCGCGCCCCCGGGATCTCGACACAATACACTAGTGCCTTTCGCCCCCCGTAGACAGACGGTTACGACTCGTGTCGGCCACGTTGCCGTCGGGTCGTCGCACCCCGTGATCGTCCAGTCGATGACGAACACGGATACCGCCGATGCCGCCTCCACGTCCGCCCAGATCGTCGCCCTGGCGCGAGCCGGTTCCGAGCTCGTCCGGATCACCGTCAACAACGATGAAGCCGCGGCCACCGTCCCCGAGATCATCGCGCGGGTGCGGGACGAAGGGTGCGAGGCGCCGATCATCGGCGATTTTCACTACAACGGGCACCTTCTCCTCACGCGCTTTCCCGCCTGTGCCCGCTCTTTGGACAAGTACCGCATCAACCCGGGCAACGTTGGCGGAAAACGCCGTGACGAGAACTTCCGAACGATCGTGCACGTCGCCGTCGATCAGGGAAAGCCGGTGCGCATCGGCGTGAACTGGGGCTCGCTCGACCAGGACCTCCTCACGCAGATGATGGACGCGAACGCCTCACGCGCTGAGCCCCTCGACGCGAAGGACGTCTACATCGAGGCGATGCTCGAGAGCGCGCTGCGCTCCGCCGCCCTCGCCGAGGACACGGGGCTCGCCCACGATCGAATCATTCTATCGGCGAAGGTGTCCGGCGTCCCCGACCTCGTGGCGGTGTACCGTCGTCTGGCTCGCCGGTGCGATTACCCGCTCCACCTCGGTCTCACCGAGGCTGGACTCGGCGTGAAGGGCGTCGTCGCGAGCACGGCCGGGCTGTCAGTGCTTCTCGCGGAGGGAATCGGCGACACCATCCGCGTGTCGCTGACGCCGCGGCCGAACGGGGATCGCACCGAGGAGGTGCTCGTCGCACAGCAGATCCTGCAGTCGTTGCAGCTTCGGCATTTCGCCCCACAGGTCACGGCGTGCCCCGGCTGCGGACGGACAACGTCCACCTTTTTCCAGCAAATGGCCGAGGACATTCAGGTCTATCTGCGGGAGCGGATGCCGGAATGGAGACGGGCGCGCCCCGGCGTCGAGGAAATGAAGGTCGCGGTGATGGGATGCGTCGTGAATGGCCCGGGAGAGAGCAAGCACGCCAACATCGGGATATCACTTCCGGGCACATTCGAAGAGCCGAAGGCGCCGGTGTACGTCGACGGGAAGCTCGTGACGACGCTCCGCGGCGACCGCATCGTCGAGGAGTTTCTCGTGATTCTCGAGAGCTATGTGGCAGCTCGGTATCCCACCGCGCACGGGACCGAGCGTGTGGAGAGTCGAGCCTAGGCCTGTTTTCCCGCGGCGGGCCCGCGGGGCACCGCGCGCCAGTGCCGTTCCAGCTCTTCCATGAGCCCGCGTAGCTCGGTCATGATCGGTGCGGTGAACCCGATTTCCGACAGGCGCTCGAAGACACGCCTGAGCCATTCGAGGCCCTGGTCTCGCGGGCCGCGCCCCCACACCGACTCCGGAAATTCAGTGCGCCGGAGCTCGGCCAGCAGTGTTCCCGCCTCGTGCAGCGCATCGGCGGCCACAACCCATCGCGCCCGTTCAGGTGCCTCCGCCAGGCGCTGCAGGAGATCCTCGCGTCGCTCGGCTGCCGACAACTCGATGCCGTCTTCGTCGGCGCGCCGCTCGGAGATGGCGAGTGCGAGATCGAGCGCATCGCCACCGAACTTCTCGCCCACGCGTCCCACGAGGGATTCGCGCGACATCCCGCCGCGCATGCCGTCGCCCACGACATCATGCAGGATCCCTGCGACCACGGTATCCTCGTCGCCGCCGTAGCGAGACAGGATCACCGCGACGTTCGCGTGGCGCGTGAGATACGGCGACCGCGTACCCCGCCGAACCTGCTGGTCGTGGTGCTTCGTCGCGTACGCGAGAGCGTGGTTGATGCGATCGGAATAGCCGGTGGTCATGCGCGGGTCTCGACGGCGTGTGGCGGGCGGCGGTGCGCTAACGATACTGGTTTTCCCCTGCTTTCGCAGCAGCCACGCAGTCAGGCGGCACCGGGTTGCCCTTGTGGCGACTTCATGGGCCCAATCCGGGCCTGTTCGACGCCGAACAGCGCGAGCTGGGCCGGTCGGAGCAGCGCCCGCGGCGACCCCTCGGCGAGGACGCCTGCCGCAATGCATAACGACTTCGCGCGTGCCGGATCGCGTACATGCGCCGCAACGAGGTGGCGGGCGCGCGCCACGCGCCGCACGGTGCGCCACGCGGTCTGCCGGCCGACAGCGATGGCGGCGGCGAACCGACGCGCGCCCCCGAGCATGGTCATCAGGGCGCCACGGTGAGTGTGGGCATCCGCGTAAGTCGAGACCTCGTCGCCATCGACAGCCGCGGTCCAGCCCTCGGCCACATCGAGCAGGTCTCGCAACCGGTACCGAACCGCCCAATGAACGAGGGCGCCGTGCTCCAGCGCGTGGAGGAGCGCAGCCGTGGGCGACGGGATGACGAGATCGGCCCCCGACACCTCGCGTACGTCGCGCCAGATGCGGGTGTCGAGGTACGTCGGGCGTGGCCCGAGGCGGATGTGAACCTCGACTGCCAGTCCCCCGGGACGAGTCAACGTCGGCAGATGGTGCTCTGGCGATGCCGACATCGGCGCATAGCCCAGGTGGTGAGTCAGCGCCGCATGCAGACGTCGTGCATCGGAAGCCGACGCGAGCAGGTCGATGTCGGCGATGGTGCGCCCACCAGGAATCCCCCCGGCCAGCAGCCGAGCGGCGCCTTTCAACACCATCACGCGGATACCGCATTCGCGCGCCACGGCACCGATCTCGGTGATCTGGCGAGGTACGGCCAAGCCCTGCCGTACCGCCTGAGCCGTCGCGCCGCACAGCAGGTCCCGCAACCACAACGGTGCGCGGTTGGCTACGGGGGAAGCGCGGAGCGCACGGTCGAACTGCACCGCGCATGCTTCGATCACGAGCGTTCGCTCCCAGAGCCGTCGCGGCGCAGACAACGCGCGCTCGACCAGACGGGCAGGGGCGGCCTCCGACGCGAGCAGAGTCGCCATCAGGTCGTACGGCGCGATGCTACGCACCATGCGTGAGCAGCTCATGGTGATCGCCGAGAGACGCGTCGAACTCGGCGAGAGGGGTGCCACCCAACGTGATCCAGGCGTGTGCCCGGAACTGGTTCGCCGGACCGATGGTGCCGATGTGAAGCCGCGGCGCATGTCCATGTTGGCGAAGCATGGTGTAGAGAATCAGCGTGCGCGTGAGGCAGGTCGGGCGCCATGGTCCGCGACCGCCGGCGATCCACCGATCGACGCGCCGCGCCAACGCCTCGGCGCCGGCACGCGAGCCCGGCGTGCGCGGCCATGCATCGCAGAGCGCGAGCGTCGCACGAAAGGGCAGTACAGCCAGTGATCCTGGAATGAGGATCGTGGCCGCGATCGCCAACAGGCGCTCGATCATCCCGCCCCCACAATGCGGATGAGACTCTCCTGCACGAGCTCGTCGAGCAGACGCGCGACCGCGATCTCCGCTTCGGCGATCCCGACATCGTACTCCTCCACCACCTGCGCAACGATGTCCGCGCGGGCGATGCCGTCCTCGAGCCGTCGCCACACGAACGCCCCGGTCTCATTGAGCGAATAGTAGCGTTTCGTGCCCATATGCAGCACGACCGCGCCATCCTCCACGGCGGCAAACGCCGCGTCGGAAGAGATGCTGTAATGGCTCAAGGCGACGGAGGAACTCCCAAGGGGGCGAGAGTGCGGTGCACGTGGCGACGCGGCCGACGACTGGCCGGGAGGGCAAGGACGAACGACAGCCGTGCGGGTAAAGCGCTGGGGTTTACGGTGACGCCGCGCCGATCTCGAAGATCACGCTTTCCCACGTCGAATTCGACCCGCCGCTCGTCGGTAGCGACCCGAAGGAGACGGACGACAACGCAGGAGTAAACGTGTCTGGCGACAACGACGCATACGATGCCGCCCCACGCCGCACGCCATCCACGAAGTAGACCGCGCTGTCCGCGGCGTACTTTCGAATCTGAATCTGATGCGTGCCGTTCCCCAACGATGTCGCCGTGCCCGGCAGGAACGTCCCCGTATTCGAGATCAGGCCGACGCCCCCGTTTGCCACGCCAATTCCGATCAGCTTCACCCGGTCGCTGAGGATGAGGCCGACGTCCGGCTGCGACCCCCCTCCCATGCGGCGCATGACCGCATCGGCATAGGCATCCTGCGTGGGGGCGATGGGGTCACGACGATAGAAGAGCCCGGAGAAGTTGCCGCGAAGCGACAGTGCTCCCCCACTGATGCTGAGGGTGCCGCCAACTCCCGCGAACCGCCAGATTGGCGACGAGATGTCCGGCAGCTGATCCGCGGTGTATTCAACCCGCCAGCGGGTCTCGTACGGGGCCGGCCACGCGGCCGCCACGAGCACGTTGAACGAGAATGAGCGGACGCCAGCGCTCGTCTCGAAGATCCATGTTCGCCGAACCAAGGTCGTGTCGCCGAGCAGCGACCCCATTTCATTGAGCCGCTCGGGCCAGTGGAAGTACTTCCTGAGCGGAGCATCGAAGCTCATCGCCCCCTGATGATTCGCGATTCGGGCGAAGCACCCGCCGCAGGGTGGGTTCACCACCGGCTCCTGCGTGAAGAACACGTACACTCCCATCGTGTCCAGCGGCACCGCCGACGTTTCTTCGTCGCCGATGGGGTGCGGACGCATGTTCCGGATGCCGACGTTGGCCGCCCAGCGCCAGGTACTCGTGCTGCTGTCGACGGCCACCGGCGAGTTGTACAGGCGGACGTTGACGTTCTGGTCGCCGTAGATGGCCGGAGCGAAGCCTGAGAGACCGAAAGGCGTCACCGGCGCGAACTCCATCGTCCCCCGGTCGAGATCGACGGTTCCTCTCAGGACAGCCATCGCCGGCACGGTGTCGACGGGCACGAGCGGCGCCAAAGCGCCCGTAGGCGGCTCGGCGCACGCGATGACGGCTACGATCAACAACCCTGCCCTTCCAAGCGGCGTCGTCGCACGCATGGCTCGACCTCTGGAGTGCCCGCCAGCATCGGCGGCTCAACTGCTGATGCATGAGAATAACTTAACCCGCGCTATGTGTGAGACGACTTTAATCTCCCTCGGTCACAGACTGTCGGGGTTCGTTCGCATCCGGTTCCGGCACCGTATCCCCGCGCCGCATCGACGCATAGCGTGGCAGCATCGACGTCCGTTCGGGCACCTCGGACAGAAGGGGGATTACCGGGTCCGGCGCTTCCCAGGCCACGATTCCCCGCACCGTGCCTCCCGCCTGGCCAATCGCGGTCACGAGCCGCTTGAGCCCCACCGCGGTCGTTCGGCCTGTCCGCGCAACGATGACGATGCCGGGGGACGCGGACACGGTTTGCTCCAGGGGCACCTCGCGCAGCCACGGCGCGCTCAGCACCACCGTGTCGTACCGCCGCGTAAGGTGGGCAACGGCTCCTCGCAGGGTGCGTGATGTGACCTCGTCTGGCACGCGGCGGCGACCCGCCGGAATCACGTCGATCGTACGATCACGTCCGACCACCGCGTGGATGATGACTTCCGGCCATTCCACCTCGCCGACGATCGACTCGGTCGCACCTGGTGCTGGAGGAACGTGGAGAGCCGCCGACACCGAGTGCACGGTGACATCAGCATCGATGACCAGCGCGTGTCGCGCCTGATGAGCCGCGGCGACGGCGAGGTTTACCGAGAGTGTCGCGACGACGGAGGGCTCTTCGCCCGTAATCGCGACCACCGGGAGATTGGTAGCCGCGTCGGCGAGTGAGAGATACAGCTGCCGATACGTATCCGTTGCCTGATCGATGATGGGGGCGACTTCGCGATCGACGCGGCGGCGCGACCGCTCCGGCACCCGCTCCGTGGCGCCAACGCGGGCGATGACCGGCAGGGAGACCAGACGCTCGATCTCGCGCGTGTCCGCGACTCGCGGGCTCCGCAGCTCGGCAACCAGCGCGATGCCGAATCCGGCCGCCAGCCCGAAGATCAGCGACGCCGCAAGCATCGCGACCGGTGAGGCAGCGATCGCCGAGATCTCTCGGGCTCGCTCCTGACGCGCATCGAGCTGCCGATTGCGTTCACGGGCGCGGGCCAGAGCCACCTGCGTCCGCGTGACCGCCTCACGAGCCGTGTCGCGCGCGAGCGCGGCAGGCATGGTATCGACCGGAGGAAGCGTGACGACCGCCGGCGGTGGCGGCCGCAGGCGCTCGACGTCCTGGCGCATCTCGGATCGCCGGGCCGCCCCAATCTGCTGCAGGGCGCGCCCCAGCTCGCCCGCGCGCGACGTGAGGGCGACGAACAGCGGGTCCACGCCACCGGTCGCTCCGAAGGCGTCGCGCTGCCGCTCGATGTCGGCCAGTGAGTCGAGCAGGGCAGGAACGCGCGGGTCGCGCTGCATCTCGGGCACGGCGCCTAACGCCCGATACGACGCGAAGAGCGGCGCGGCCTCGGCGCGCTCGAGGAGCGTGGTCAGCCGCGCGATCGCGGTCTGCAGCGAGTCCCGTCGTTCGCGCACCGCCGTCGGAAGGGTGTCCGGCGCCGGCGCGATTGCTCGGCGCGCTGCGCGGGCCCGTGCCCGCGCGACGGCCTCCTCCGCCTGCCTCAGATGCTCGGCAGCCGCGGCGTCGGCGGCCTTGAGACGCGCGGTGTCCGGGCGCTCGGCGGGGCGCGGCATGATCGCGGCAGCCGCGCGCCGAGCCCGGTGCGGGATGACGATCAGCGTCACCAGCATTCCGACAAACACCAGCCCGCCGACGACGCCCAGGAGTACCGTTCGGCGAATGGCGTTCCGCGCGCGACGCCCGAGCCACGTTCCCACCGGCGTCGCGGCCGCTGGCTCGGGGAGAAAGAGGCTCACCGGATCGGTGACATCCGCACCTAACGACTCACGCGGATGGCCGTCGACCTCCGCGCGGTTGGGTATCGGGCGCGGAGGCTCCGGGTCGTCCATCATGCGACGCGTCGGCCGAAGAAGACGAGTGGTGTCACCGTGCGCGAGTATCGGGTCGAGCGCCCCCCTCGGCAAGACTCGGAGTGCTCAGCGCCGGCGCAGAATCTCCAGCAGCACCGAGATGATCACGCCGATCGCGACCAGACTGGCGGCGATGGAGACGAAGTTCCACACGACGCCGTTCAACGTGATGGCGAGTGTGCCGAGGCCGAGGACCGCGATGCCGAGACCGAGCCGTGGCAACCAGGGCGCAACCAGCGCCCGCTCCCGACTCGCCACGTGCCACAGCACGCTTCCCCCCACGAAGGTGACGACGCCGAGCCAGAGCTCCACGAGGTGTGGCGTTGTGCGGGCGGGCGCCGCCCCGTAGCGGGCGCCCGCGGTCAGTTAGCGATTGGACCGTTGCGCCGGCGACAGACGCGGTCGGAGGACCCTCAGTGGCAGCGCGAGAAGAGGCGCCGCCAGCGCGGTGGCGATGCCGAAGAGTGCCCAGAGGGCGAAGCGATGCACCGGTGACAGCGCGACATCCGGGGGAACGGGCAGTACCCACACCGGCGCACCGATCACCACCGCGATGAGCGCGAAGCGCGGCAGCCGCCTGGCGTCGGCGAACATCGCGTACTGGGTTGGTGCCCACAACAGCGCAATCGCCCCCATCACCGCGAATACCCAGGACGGCAGGGGGTTGTTTACATCGCCGCCGACGATGAACACCGAGAGAAGCGCGAGGGCGCTGGCCCAGGCCCACCCCACCGCCGCGAGCGCCGACCGCGATGGCCGCAGGCTCAAGCGGAAACGAGGCCGGGCTTCACGCCCGGTGAGCATCCACCACACGAAATCCAGCAGGTCTGTCCACGTCTCGATCATGCCGACTCCATGCTGCGTCTGGCGACCTCCATTGCAGGAACGTTGCCGTTACAGTCGAATGGGGCTGCACGGGCCGTCCCCGCGACCCAAAATGAACGAGGGGAGCCACTTGGCTCCCCTCGAGGAATTCCCGTCGATTGCGACCCGGATCACTGCACCGTGATCTTGCCCGTCATCCCCATCATGACGTGTGGCGTGCAGACGTAGTCGTAGGTACCTGGCTTCACGCCCGCGAATGAGATGACGTAGTTCTCGTTCGGCTGCGTCATATACGGGCTGGACAGGGGCATCATCTGGTTGGGCATGTTCGCCGACAGTACCGACTCGACATCATCGGGAATTTTGGCCGGATCGAACGCGACGTTGTGCGGGCCGCCGGACACCATGATCCACTTCACGCCATCGCCCTGCTTAATGGTCAGATTGGCCGGATCGAACTTGTACGTTTGCCCATCGAGCAGCATACGCACTTCGTGCGTGGTGCCCGTGATGGGTGCCCCAGCGGCGGTTTGCGTGCCACCACCAGCGGGAGTCGTCGCGGCCGGTGCCGCGGCCGTGTCGGTCGTGCCCTCGTTCGCTGTATCTCCACCGGCGCAGGCGCCGAGGACGAGGATGCTTGCGATTGCTGAAGCGTAGAGCCGCATACCGTGAAAGCCTCCGAAGTCGTGCATGGTCCGGCGATGGAATCGCCTCGTTGTCTCCGCGGGTGCCGCAGACCTCGTGAACTTATTCACAAGGCCCCCGGATGGCAAACGGGCACGCGCATGGCGCGTGCCCGTCTCTCCGTCGAGACGCCTGAACCTCACGGAGTACGCACGACTACCGCACCGCTCATCCCCGCGTGCAACGTGCACCTGTAGGCGTGGCGACCAGCCGCCGCGAACGTTCGCGCCACCGACCCGCTGTTGCGACTGTCGATGTTCAGGGCGGTGTTCTGGGGACTGTCGAACGTGACGTTATGGATGTTCGGGCCGGGGAACGTCCACGTCACCGTGCCATTCACGGCGATCTTGACCGTGTCGGGCGTGAAGGTCTGTCCGGCGCCGCTCGCCGTCACGTCGGCCGCAGTGCTCAACGCAGCTACGGTCGGCGTCGAGGCGGCGGTGCGCGTCGTGCCCCCTGACGTGAGCGATGCGGTGACCGTCGATCCGCCCGGATCGAGCGCCACGACTCGTCCCCCGGCCGTTACGGACACCGAGGTCCCCGTCGTCAGCGCGAATGTCGCAGCGGGGAGGCCAGACATCGCCGTCCCATTCTGGTCGCGAGGCGTCGCGCTGAGCTGCACGGTATCGCCCTCAACGAGAGACGGGCTGGCCGGCGCGACCGTCAGCGACGTGAATACCGAAGCCGGTGGCGGATCCGTCCCTCCGTTTCCACCGCCACACGCCGTCAGCGCGATCGCGACCATGGCGCTCGATAGAACGACGTTACCCATGCAGTCTCCAATCTGGAGGTCCAGGGGATACCCGCGTGCCAAGCTGGCGCGTTTGTAAGGAGCGGAGAAGTGCCATGCGCCCAACCGCGACTTTTCCGCCGTGAACGCCTTCGCTGGTGCGGCCACGGCTCAGCCGTCCGGCCAGTGCTGACAGGAGCAACCGCGAACGGTACCTTGCATGCCCCTGCTCGTACCCTGGTGCTACGTGCCGAAGGAGTTGCCCGCATGAGACGCGGACCGAGTGAGTGCGCAACAGCCCTGACGGTGGCCCTCCTGCTCGGCTGCGCGAGTGCCGACGGGAATCCGGCGGCGCTCGGCCCCATCGACACGCTGCAGTCACCCGCCGCAGCCGGGAGCGGGGAGCCGAACCTCGCCTTGGGTCCCGGCGGGCGCGTCTACCTCTCATGGTTGGAGCCACGACAGGATTCCGGCCACGCACTTCGCTTCTCGATGCTCGACGACGACGGCTGGTCCGCCGCGCGCACCATCGCGCGGCGGTCGGATTTCTTCGTCAACTGGGCGGACTTCCCATCGATCGTGCCGCTGTCCGACGACACGCTGGCCGCCCACTGGCTTCAGCGCAACGGCAACGCGAGATATGCCTACGAGGTGCGCCTCTCGAGATCGACCGACGGCGGCGAAACGTGGAGCGATCCCGTCGTGCCGCACCGGGACGGCACCGCAACCGAGCACGGATTCGTCTCCCTCTTCCCCTGGCGGGACTCGTTAGGGGCCATCTGGCTCGACGGACGCAACTTTGCGCAGGCGCCCGAAGGATCGAGCCCCAACATGATGCTGGTGATGACCGCCCTCGGGCCCGCTGGCGAGACGGGGGCCGAGCGCATCCTCGATGAGCGGGTGTGCGATTGCTGCCAGACATCGTTGGCGGTGGCGTCCTCGGGACCGGTCGTCGTGTATCGGGATCGCCTCGACGGGGAGATTCGCGACATCAGCGTGGCGCGCTGGTCCGACACGGGGTGGAGTCGCGGTACGGTGGTGCACGCGGACAACTGGATGATCGACGCCTGCCCGGTCAACGGTCCCGCCATCGCCGCCGCGGGTGACGCGGTGGCAGTCGCATGGTTCACGGCGGCGCGCGACAGTGCACGGGTGTATGTAGCGTGGTCGACCGATGCCGCCGTCACCTTCGCCGCCCCCATCCGCGTCGATGACGGCAACCCTGTGGGGCGCGTCGACGTCGACCTCGATGGCGATGGCGCCGCGGTCGTGAGCTGGATGGAGTTCACGTCGGCCCAGCAGGCCGAGGTCCGCGTCAGGCGCATCAGGCCCGATGGGACGCGCAGCGCGTCGACAGTCGTCGCGCGAACGTCTGGAGCTCGTGCCAGTGGCTTTCCGCGCATGGTCGCAACCGACGACGACCTCGTCTTCGCCTGGACCGAGGCGGGCACCCCCTCGCGTATTCGCCTCGCCCGCGCACCCCTCCACCGCCGGTAATCGTGCGCATGACGTTCTTGCGCGCGGCCGGGCCTGGCGTGCTCTCGTTGCTCGTCGCCTGCGCTGCTACCGGCGACGACAGGGCACATGCCCCGGAGATCGGGCGGCCGGCACCTGACTACCGAGCCGTCTCCCTCCAGGGCGACTCGGTATCCTTGGAGCAGTCGCGGGGGCGCGTGGTCCTGCTCAACGTGTGGGCGACGTGGTGTCACCCCTGCCGTGAGGAGATTCCCGTTCTCCAGGCGCTGCACGAGCGCCATGCCGCACGCGGCCTCGAGCTCGTCGGCGTGAGTGTCGACGCTCGAGGAGAGGAGGAGACGATTCGCGAGTTCGCTCGCGATTTCCGGATGACCTACCCGCTATGGCTCGATCCCGATGAGCGCGTCCAGTCGACCTTCCTCGCCATCGGTGTTCCGGCGACCTTCCTCATCGATCGCCAGGGCGTGCTGCGGTGGCGTCACGTGGGACCGGTGCACGCCAACGATTCGACACTTGCGCGCGAGCTCGAGCTCGCGCTCGGGAGCGCCGGCGCCACCGAATGACGTCTCGTCGCCTGGCGAGAGCGAGCCATCGCGGTTTCCTTTCCCCGACATGACGAAGACCCCCAACGGCGCCGGCACCGACGAGCTCGTCGCTCTCCTCGATCCCGATCACCTCGAGCGCGATGTTCCTCTCGCTCCGCTGACGACGTTTCGAATCGGCGGGCCAGCCGACCTCTTCTACGCCGCGTACACGGCCGACGATCTCGCGCGGGCCATTCTCGCCGCGCGCCAGACGGGCGTCCCGCATTTCATCCTCGGGCTCGGCGCCAACATTCTCGTTGGTGATCGGGGATTTCGCGGGCTCGTGATCCACAATCGCGCCCGACACTTCGAGTTCGACGCCGACGGGAGGCTGCGCGCCGAGAGCGGCGCGATCGTCGCCGATCTCATCCCCGAGGCGGTGCGGCGGAAATGGTCCGGGCTCGAGCACTATGTGGGGATCCCGAGCACCATCGGCGGCGCCGTGTGGCAGAACCTGCACTTTCTCTCCCCGGCGCCCGCGCGCGAGCGCACCATGTTCATTGAGGAGATCTTCGAGTCGTGCGAGCTGCTCACGCAGGAGGGCGAGCGCGAGACGGTGACCAAGGAGTACATGCAATTCGGCTACGACACGAGCATCCTGCACCGGCGGAACGACGTCGCGCTCGCCGTGACCTTCAAGCTCGAGCGGGGCGACGAAGACGTCATGCAGCGCATCCTCCAGGAAAACCTGAGCTGGCGCGGCGGAAAGCACCCCTGGCTGCAGTTTCATCCAAGTGCCGGGTCGATCTTCAAGAAGATCGAGGGCGTGGGGGCGGGCCGGCTCATCGACCAGTGCGGGCTCAAGGGCCATCGCGTCGGCGACGCGCAGATCTCGCACATTCACGCCAACATCATCGTCAACCTCGGCCGTGCCACGGCGCGCGACGTGCGCGAGCTGATCGGGGTGGCGCAGCGCGCCGTGCGCGAGCGTTTTGGCCAGAACATCGAACCGGAGATCGGCTTCATTGGGGAGTTCTGACAGGAGCCCCGCCGCGCGCGGTGAGGAGCTCGATGGAGACGCGGTCGGGGTCGCCAATCCTCCGGACCATACGCTGACGGGGGACTTTCGACGCCACCCCAGATTCCGGTCGCGTTTTCTTCCCAGCGAGCACACCTTGATGGTGTATCGGCCCCCGGGCTATCGCGACGATCGCCTGCGGCGGTTCCCGGTGCTGTACCTGCACGACGGCCAGAACGTCTTCGATCGCGCGACGTCGGCCACGGGAGCCGAGTGGTCGGTCGACGAGACCGCGCAACGACTGATCGAGGCTGGCGCGATCGAGCCGCTCATTATCGTCGGTGTCTACAACGCCGGGGATCACCGCATCGACGAGTACACGCCCACCCGCGATTCGCGAAAGAACATCGGCGGCAACGCGGACGGCTACGGCCGCATGCTCGTACAGGAGATCAAGCCATTCATCGATCGCCGGTACCGCACGCTCCGCAGCGCGGCGAACACCGGGCTCGGTGGCTCCTCGCTCGGCGGGCTGATCACCATGCACCTCGGGCTGCGCTACCCTACCGTTTTCAGCCGCCTCGCGGTTCTCTCGCCGTCGGTGTGGTGGGATGATCGAGCGATCGTGCGCGAGGTCGAGACCCTCGCCACGAAGCCACCGCTGCGCATCTGGCTTGACGCGGGCACGGGGGAAGGCGAGGACGTTACCCGCGATTCGCGTCTTCTGCGCGACGCGCTCGTGCGAAAAGGCTGGGTCGTCGGGCACGACCTCGCCTATCTCGAGGCCGAGGGGGGTGGACACAACGAGCAGTCGTGGGCGACACGCGTCGAAGGAGTGCTGCGCTTCCTGTTTCCGGTCCCGGGGCGGTGACCGGCAGCAAGGGGGCAGAGACGTCGGGTGTCAGAGCTCAAAATGCACGACCAGGCGCCCCGATGCCGAAAGCAACGTGTCTGAATTCTGAAACCTGAATTCTGACATCTGACGTCTCTGCCTTTCCTCACCAAATGCACAGAGAACATCACCGCTGGCACAGCCCGTCCCTCGGCCGCGACATGGAGCTGCTCCAGTTCGGCCACGCCGGTGCCCGAGCGCTCGTGTTCCCAACATCCATGGGGCGCTTTTACGAGTGGGAGGATCGCGGCATGATCGGGGCTCTGGCGACACCTCTCGAGCGCGGGTGGCTCCAGCTCTGGTGCGTCGACAGCGTCGACGAGGAGAGTTGGTACTCGAGACACCGTCACCCCGCGGACCGGGCGCGCCGGCATCTGCAGTACGAGTCCTACCTCCTCAATGAGGTGCTTCCGCTGTCGGCTCACCGGAACCCCAACCCGTTTCTGATCGCCACCGGGGCGAGCTTCGGCGCGTACCACGCGGCCAACATTGCCTTTCGCCATCCGGCGCGCTTCGGCCGCGTCCTCGGCATGAGCGGCATGTACGACATCAAGGAGCAGACGGGGGGCTGGTCGGACGAAACCGTCTACTTCAACTGCCCAACCGACTTCCTCCAGAACGAACACGACCCGGCACGTCTGGCGGCGCTGCGCCGGATCGACATAATCATTGCCATCGGCCGCGACGACCCTATGCGGGTCAACAACGAATGGCTCTCTCGCGTGCTGTCGTCGAAGGACATCTGGCACGCGCTGCGAATCTGGGACGGATGGGCGCACGATTGGCCCTATTGGCATCACATGGTGGCGAAGTACATCGGTGGGCACGATTAGGCGCAGGTTCTGACGTTCTAACCCGAGGGACGCCCATGTCCAAGATCGGCCTCCTCGTCGGCCGCGAGTGGTCCTTTCCACCAGCCTTCATCGATGAGATCCGCCGGCGCGATGTCGGCGTCGAAGCGGAGTTCGTCACGCTCGGCGGGACCAGCATGGATGAGCCCGTCCCATACTCGGTCATCATCGATCGCATCTCCCACGAGGTGCCGTACTACCGGACGTATCTGAAGTACGTCGCGCTCCAGGGCGTCACGGTCGTCAACAATCCGTTCATGTGGTCCGCCGACGACAAGCTTTTCGGTGCCGCGCTCGCGACCAAGCTGGGCGTCGCGAGCCCCCGAACCGTCGCGCTTCCCAACAAGGAGTACGTCCCCGGGATCGTTCACGACGAGAGCCTTCGCAACTTGCAGTACCCGCTCGACTGGCAGCGCATTGTCGAGTACGTCGGCATGCCCTGCATTCTCAAGGACGCGCATGGCGGTGGATGGCGCGACGTCTACGTGTGCCGGTCGCTGGATGAGCTCCTGCACCATTACAACCAGTCCGGCCGCCTCACAATGATCGTACAGGAATTCATCGAGTGGGATC
This sequence comes from Gemmatimonadaceae bacterium, assembly GCA_036556765.1. Lineage (GTDB taxonomy): Bacteria > Gemmatimonadota > Gemmatimonadetes > Gemmatimonadales > Gemmatimonadaceae > JAICNG01. The sequence goes on from DATBIU010000186.1 coordinate 42,067, forward strand.
AGTTCATTCGCTGCCTCGTCATCGGTCAACGCGATGTGCTGCCAATGAAGTACGACCCGCGGGAGCGGAAGTACCTCGTCGAGCACGAGCATCTCTCCCCGGAGCTCGGCCGCCGGATTGTCGAGGATTCGCTCACCCTCGTGCGAGCACTGGGCTACGACATGAACTCCATGGAGTGGGCCGTCCGAGACGGCGTGCCGTACGCCATCGACTTCATGAATCCCGCACCCGACATGGACGTCTATTCGCTCACGCCGCACTACTTCGAGTGGGCCGTCTCGCGGATGGCCGATCTCGCGATTCGGCTGGCGAAGACCCAGCACCCGGCGCGCGAGCCGCGCCGCGGAGAGTTTCTGCTCGGTCGACGTGAGCTCGATGCGCTCGTGCGACCGGAGAAGGAGGTGGACATCCCGCGCGCCGCCGCACGCCCCGCCGTGAGCCCGGCGCTCAGCCCCACCGCGCCCAAGCGGTCGAGCCGCCCCTCACGGGAGTCGCCGTGAGCGCGGGGGCGGTTGCGCGACCTCGCACCGCCGCCGGTGACGACGTGGTCCGCGACGCGGTCGACGCGTATCACGACCTGCTCACCGCCGACGTCGCCGCTGATTCGCAGGCCGTGCTCGACGCGCAGATCCGAAAGCGCGACCTCTTCTTCGGCGACCGCCCGCTGTGCACGGTGCTGCGCCCTCGCTTCATGTCGCCCACCCAATACCGGCTACTGCAACGGCGTGCAGCGGCGCTCCTCGGCGCATTCGGGCGCGCCCACGCGGCCGCCATCGCCGATGCGCGCGTCCGAGCCCAGTTTCGCCTCACGCCGTGGGAGGAGGAGCTCGTCCTCGACGATCCGGGCTTCCCGTGGCCCAGCCCCGTCTCCCGCCTGGACGCCTTTTTCGCTGGCGACGACGGCCTTCAGTTCACCGAGTACAACGCCGAGACGCCCGCGGGGCCGTCGTTCAACGACGTGCTCACCGAGGTGTTCTACGCCCTCCCGGCGATGCGCGAGTTCACGCGGCACTGGGATGTCAGGCCGCTCCCCGCGCGCCACAACGTTCTCCACGCCCTGCTCGCCGCATACGAGGCCTGGTCGGGCACGCGGGCGGTGCCTCGCATCGCCGTCCTCGACTGGCTCGATGTTCCAACCAGGCGGGAGTTCACCCTCTTCCAGGAGTACGCGGAACGGCAGGGTGTCCGGTGCATCGTCGCCGACCCGCGAGGCGCCGAGCGTCGCGGCGGACAGCTGATCCTCGACGGGCAGCCGGTCGACCTCATCTACAAGCGCGTCCTCATCAGCGAGCTCATCGAGCGATGCGGCCTCGACCATGCCGTGGTGCGCGCGGTGCGCGAGCGCGCCGTGTGCATGGTGAACCCGTTTGCTTGCAAGATCCTCCACAAGAAGGCGAGCCTGGCCGTGCTGAGCGACGAGCGCAACGCGCCGCTCTACACGGCGCAGGAGCGGGAGGCGGTCGCGGCGAACGTTCCCTGGACGCGCGTGGTCGAGGAGCGGCGCACGACGCACGGGGGTGCCCCCATCGATCTCGTTCCGTTCATCGTCGAGCACAAGGACGACCTGGTGCTGAAGCCGAACGACGAGTACGGAGGGAAGGGAATCGTCCTCGGATGGGAGGTGGACGACGCCGCGTGGGCCGAGGCATTGCGCGCCGCCCTGCGGGAGCCGTACATCGTCCAAGAACGGGTCGCGTTGCCGAGTGAGCCGTATCCCTCCATCGTCGACGGCCGGCTGCTCGTCGCGGACCGCATGCTCGACACGGCGCCCTACGTGGTGTACGGTCAGTACGTCGACGGCTGCCTCACGCGCCTCTCAACGGCGGCGCTCCTCAACGTGACCGCAGGGGGCGGCTCCTCGGTCCCGACCCTGCTGGTGGACAAGCGCGAGCGCTGAGCATCCATGCAATCTCCGTCGCTGACGTTAGGTATCGAGGAAGAGTATCAGATCATCGACCCGCGGACGCGGGAGCTGCGCTCCTACATCACCGAGATCCTCGAGGGCGACCACCTCGTGCTCGAGGAGGTGAAGCCCGAGCTGCACCAATCGATGGTCGAGATCGGCACCAAGGTCTGCCGCACCCCGGCCGAGGCTCGCGGGGAGCTCGTGCGTCTGCGCCGCATGGTGATGGATCTGGCGGCGCGAAAGGACCTGCGAATCGTGGCGGCCGGAACGCACCCCTTCTCGTCCTGGATTACCCAGGAGATCACGCCGCTCGAGCGCTACCTCGGCGTCAAGCAGGACCTCGCCGATCTCGCGCAGCAGCTGCTCATCTTCGGCACGCACGTGCACATCGGGATCGAGGATCGGGATTTTCTCATCGATGCGATGAACGTATCCCGATACCTGCTGCCTCACGTGCTCTGCCTTTCGACGAGCTCTCCGTTCTGGATGGGACGCAACACGGGACTCAAGTCGTATCGCAGCGTCGTATTCAAGAATTTCCCGCGCACCGGCGTGCCGCCGGTCATTGAGTCGTACGCGAGCTACGAGTCGCTGCTCGAATCGCTCGTGCGCACCAACAGCATTCCGGACGGTTCGAAGATTTGGTGGGATGTGCGCCCGCACCACAAATTCCCCACGCTCGAGTTCCGCGTCTGCGATGTGTGCACGCGCGTCGATGAGGCGGTGTGTATCGCCGCGATCCTCCAGGCGGTCGTGGCGAAGCTGTGGAAGCTGCGCCGGGATAACATGACCTTCCGTGTGTACCCCCAGACGTTGATCGAGGAGAACAAGTGGCGCGCGGTTCGGTTCGGCCTCGACGGCAAGCTCATCGATTTCGGCAAGCGCGTGGACCTGCCTGCCCGCTCGCTGATCCGGGAGATGATCGAGTGGTTCATCGATGATGTCGTCGATGACCTGGGCAGTCGCAGAGAGGTCGAGTACGCGTTCCGCATTCTCGACGAGGGCACGAGCGCCGATCGGCAGCTCGCCACCTACCAGCGGACCGGGAGCTTCGAGGCCGTCGTCGATCAGCTGATTCGCGAGACCGAGGAGGGGGTGAGAGCGCCGACCGCTCACGAGCGTCAGCCCGAAGTACCCGCCCCACGCAAGGCCGACGGGCCGGGGGACGTTCCCGGATTTGACCTCGGCGCCACTCGGGCGTCTGACGTGACTGGCGAGCTTCCTGCCTAGCGGTTGGTATATTTCGCGCCACGCAGGTGGCGGCTCGCAGCTCCCAACCAGCTCTTCATGTCCAAGCGCCCCATAATCGGAATCCCGACGCAGGTCCTTCAAAGCTTCGGCGGGATTCCTGCCGATTTTCCGCCCTCGTGGGCGATGAGCCAGCGATACATCCACGCCTTGGCCGCCGCGGGCGCCATTCCGTGGATGATCCCGCTGCTGCCCGACGACACCGACACCCTCCGCGGCATCTACGATGAGCTCGACGGGCTCTTCCTCCCGGGCGGAGCCGATATCGATCCGGTCAACTATGGCGAGCCGCGCCATGACAGGTGTGATCGGTCCGATCCCGCACGTGATCGGGTCGAGCTTCGCCTCACGACGTGGGCGACTCGCGATCGCAAGCCCATCCTCGGCGTGTGCCGCGGGCTCCAGCTGATCAACCTCGCCGGCGGCGGCACGCTCTGGCAGGATCTCGAGACGCAGCGCCCCGCCTCGATCAAGCACGACTACTTCCCCTTTCGGGACGGTCACGCCCGGGACTACCTCGCGCATTCCGTGAGCGTTCGCCCCGGAACACATCTGGCTGAGATTGTCGGAGCCGGTGATCACCAGGTGAACAGCATGCACCACCAGGGCATTCGTGAGCTGGCGAGCGGTCTCATCGTGTCTGCGGCAGCTCCTGACGGTCTCATCGAGGCCATCGAGGCCGGAGGCGATCAGTTCCTCGTCGCGGTACAGTGGCATCCCGAGGCGCTCACGGAGCAGGACTCGCCGTCGCGGCGACTGTTCGCGGCGTTCACGACGGCGGCGGGCGATTACCGTCGCGAGCGTGAGGCGACCGGCGTCATCGCATAGCCCCTGCGGCACGCGTGGCCGCTGACCGCCAGGCATCCGAGGCCCTCCTCGACAGACCAGGCGCTGGCCGGCTCATCGCGCTCGCCGCCGGGCCGCTCACCCTGCTCCTCATCACATGGCTCGCGCCCGCGGGGCTCACTCCCGCGGGCGCGCGTGTGCTCGGCGTCGCCGCCTGGATGACCGTCTGGTGGCTGACGGGACCCGTTCCGCTCGGCGCGACCGCGCTTCTCCCTCTCGTGCTCTTCCCCGTGCTCGGCGTCGCATCGCCTCGTGAGGCTGCGACGCCGTACGCCAACGAGTTCATCTTCCTCTTTCTCGCGGGGTTCATGCTCGCGGCCGCGCTGGAACGGTGGAATGCACACGCCCGCGTGGCCTACACGATTGTGGGGAGCGTCGGGACGGCGGGCGGGCGGCGGGTCGTGTTCGGCGTGATGTTGTCCACCGCTTTCATCTCGCTGTGGGTCTCCAACACCGCGACGACGGCGATGATGTACCCGATCGCGCTGGCCGTCGGAGCCCTGTTCGGAACATCGAAGGACGCCGACAACCTGCGCACGGCGCTCATGCTCGGGATCGCGTACGCCGCATCGATCGGCGGCATGGGGACGCTGATCGGCACGCCGCCTAATCTCATCTTCGCCGGGGCGGCCAGCGAGCTTGCCGGTGTGGAGGTCGACTTCGTCAGCTTCATGGCGATTGGCCTCCCCGCGGTCGCTGTGCTTCTTCCGCTCTGCTGGCTGCTCTTGATGGGGCTCTTTCCGGGCCGCGTCACCTTCAGCGACGCGATTCGGGAGGAGCTCC
>DATBIU010000187.1:0-3254 GCA_036556765.1 Gemmatimonadaceae bacterium
CCTTCCCCCTCGAGCACCTCGAATACCTCGAGCACCTCGAGCACCTCTGCAGGTGCACCTCGAGCACCTCGCAACTCATGCATGAAGGTAGACCACCCTCCACCTCGCCGGGAGATCGCGCGCGCCGAGCAGGAGCTCGACCGTCTCCGAATTGACGCCGTGGGGAGCGAGCCACTCGTGGAGATACGCACCGGCGTCGCTCGGGGGGCGCGCCTGCGCTTGGCCGGACGAGCCGACCGCCACGCGATCCTTCACCGCCGTGATGACGTCGACCGCGCGGCCGCTCCTGAAGACAACGCCGACCAGATGCCAAGGCTTCGCGCGTGAGGCGAATCCGACTACCGTCGCGCGTCGCGAGAGAGATCGCGCGAGCACGCTCAGCGCGGGTGGAAGCGCCATCTCCATCCGCGCCGCGGGGGGAAGTCCCTCGGCCAGCTCGAGCGCCGCGCCCCAGGCGGTCGCGTCGGCGTAGCCGGTCCATTCGCGGATGAGGGTGAGCTCCGGCTGCACGGCGTCGACGTCGAAGAAGCGCTCCTCGCTTCGAGCGATCGGCTCGGCGCGGGGCGGTGGGGGCGCGTCCGCCCTCTCGAACCCCCGTTCCGCAAGCACACCGTCGAGTGCCGCCTCCGCCTCGGCGGCCGGCAGGGCCAGGAGCAACGCTTCGCGCGTTTCCGTTGCCATGGGAGGGAAGCGTCGAATGAAACGACAGCGAGCGCAAGACCGTAGTGATCCCCGTCAGGCGCACTTCACCTGGAGGGTGGCATGCGTACCTCGGTTGTCGCCGGCTCGCTTCTGCTCACGTCGCTCGCGCTCGCCGCGTGTCGCACCGCGGAAGGCGACTCGATCCCTCGCAGCCTTCCCGGAGTCTACGAATACGACGCCGCTGGTCGCGCTTTTGGGCACCCCTGGGCGTTCCATGTCGCGCTCGAGCTTCGTCGCGATGGCCGGTACGAGATGATCACCGAGTCCGACATCGATGGCGACAGGGATCGCGATACGAACCGGGGAGCGTACATTGTTCGCGATGGTGTCGTCCTCCTGTCCAAGGACGGCGCCGATCGCGTCAATGCGGACGATGCCCACCGGCTCGACATTCGTGGCGACTCCCTGCGCGCCGACATGCCCTGGATCGCGAACACTGCCCTCCGGCTCGCGGGTGCGTCCAAGCCCATCCTCGTCCGACGCGATCGCATCGGAGACTGAACCCACGACCAGTCGTCCTTTCCTGGGGTGCGCGTTGAGGCGGAGCGCGCGCCGGACGGCCGTCCACCCGCCCCGACAATTCAGATCGAGGTAGGAAAGATGCGGAGCTCATTCGCGCTGCTCGCGGCGGTCCTCGTCGTCGCGGGATGCACGTCGGTCGATACCACCGAGCATTGTGTGCTCACGCGGTATGGGAGGGTCATCGAGCCGCGCATGAGCACGGGCTTGAACTTCACGCCCCTGGCCAAGGCGACATGCTTTTCGATGACCGACAAGAACTTCCCAGACGCCGGCGGGAAGGAGACGATGGAAGCGCAGACGCGCGATCCGATCACCGTCGTCGGTGACGTCGGCATCGTTTACGCGTACGATCCGGCGACGATCCTCGGGCTGTTCGAGGACAAGCGCACGCCGGAAGCGGCGGAGGCGGAGATCCTCAACGCGGTGCGCGAGGGGTATCGCAATGCGCTGGCGAGCTGGACCGTGTCGCAGATTTTCTCAGCGGACCGCGCGGCGCTGTCGGACTCGGTTCGCGCGCACATTCAGCGCAAGCTCGGCGGACGCGCGATCGTGAAGCAGGTGTTCGTCCGCGACATCAAGGCGCCGGCGGCCATCGAGGCGGCGCGCATCGAGGCGGCGAAGCAGGCGCAGGTGCTCGACCGCGCGATCAAGCAGTACCAGATCGACTCGGTGAACGCGCGCGCGACGGTGATCGGCGCCGAAGCGCAGGCGACGGCCAAGCGACTCGAGGCGCAGGCGTACGCGGCGAACCGAGAGCTGCTGCAGTTGCGGATCGCCGAGGCGCAGGCGAAGGGGCTGTCGGAGGCGTGCAAGGGGGTGCAGACGTGCGTCATCGGCGGCAGCGTCATCGACTCCTGGAAGTCCCCGCGCTAGATCGACGGCGGAGAACGCCAGGGGGCCACACCCGAAGACGTCAGGGATCAGACGTCAGGTGTCAGGTTTCAGCAACGACTACGGGGAGCCAGTATCGGCTCCCCGTAGGTTTTTTTCTGATCACTGACACCTGACGTCTGATCCCTGACGTCTTCGGGTGTCGATCTCAGTGTGCGGCCGGCGCATGCCCCGCGGACGCGGTGTCTCCTGCCGGCGCGGGCGTCTGTCCCGCTGGCGCGGCCTGCGTTGCGGGAGCGGGGTGTGCCTGCTCCCCCGCCGTGTGTCCCGCGAAGGCACGATTGGTCAGCGCGACGATCGTCGTGACGGCGGCGAGGAGGAAGATCACCGAGACCGCGAGGCCGATGAAGCCCGCGCTCATGTCGCCAGGGCGAGGAGAAGACATGGTTTCGAGGGTGAAGTTGGGTGTCGGAGTGCGGACTGCGGATTAATTCAACAATATTCCGCAATCCGCAATCGAGTGCCCTTACGCGACGCTCGCCTTGAGAATCTGATCGTTCGCCTTGATCTGCTTCATCACGTCCAGGCCCTTCGTGATGCGGCCGAAGACGGTGTGTACGCCGTCGAGGTGCTTGGTGTTCTGCTCGCTCAGGACCATGAAGAACTGGCTGCCGCCGGTATCCTTCCCGGCGTGGGCCATCGATAGCGCGCCGACGACGTGCTTCTGGTTGCCGCCCTTCGTCTCGCACTTGATGGTCCATCCGGGCCCGCCGGTACCGACCGGTCCCTTGGCGTGCTCGCCGCCTTTCGAGTACGGATCGCCGCCCTGCACGACGAAGTCGGGAATGACGCGGTGAAACTTCGTCCCGTCGTAGAACCCGCTGTTGGCGAGCTTCTCGAAGTTGGCCACCGTGTTCGGGGCGTCCTTGTCGTACAGCTCCGCGGTGATGGTCCCGCGGTTCGTTTCGATCGTGGCTATTTTAGGCATGGGCAGGAAGATAGTGCGGGGGTGGCAGGATTAGGAACCGCAGATGGCCGCAGAATGCCGCAGAACTGCAAATGCTGTTGGCCGCAGATGCACGCAGAAACGCGCAGATTGTTTCCGGCGCGTAGAGAACTCCATGCAAGGTGAGGTTCCAAAAAGGATCTTGTTGACACCTAGGCGGGCGACGTTCGCACCGATGCCCATCTGCGTCATC
>DATBIU010000188.1:0-7818 GCA_036556765.1 Gemmatimonadaceae bacterium
GTGCCGTCCCGGCTGGTCGAGTTCGACGGCGGGCACAGAATGGACCGGGTGACGCTGGAGGAGCTCGAAAGGGGGCGCTAAGGGCGCTAAGGGCGCTAAGGGCGCTAAGGGCGGCGGAGAAACGCTGGAGCGAGCGGCGCAGCACGCATAGGTCCGCCGCTCAGGTCTTGCAGCGCTTTTCCAGCGCCCTTAGCGCCCTTAGCGCCCCTACCCGTTATAAATCTCGCCCGTCGCCGCGTACGCCTCGAGCACCGCCCGCGCCTCATCGCGCAGTACGCCGCGCACGATCGCGATCCCCCTGCCCTCGAGGTACCGATACGATTCGGGGAACACCGGCCCTTCGTCGAAGCGCGCCCCCATCGCGTCCTCGCGCGTGGCGCCACAGACTAGGCGGCGCACTCCGCTCCACAACGTGGCGCCGAGGCACATGGCGCACGGCTCACACGACGAGACGAGTGTGTGGGCGGGCAGCCCGGGCGCGCCTAACGTGTAGCTGCCCACTCGCCGCTGCGCCATCATGAACGCGATCACCTCGGCGTGCAGGATGGAGTTGTTCTCCGGCACCACACGGTTCACGCCGATCGAGAGAAGGCGGCCTGTCTCTTCCTCGACGATCACGGCGCCGAACGGGCCGCCGGTCCCGCGCCGCACGTTCTCGGCGGCGAGGGTGATCGCCAGTCGCATGCGGGCGTCGTCGTCCGCGTACGGGCGCGTCCACTCCACCACCTCGGCGACCCACGACGGGAGCGCGATGCGCAGCTCGGGCTCGGTCATGCGACACGCCCCGCAGTGTCCCGTTTCGCCGAGCGGCACACGCTGCGCACCGGACACACGTCGCAGCGCGCGACGCGCGCGGTGCAGATGAGCGCGCCCAGTTCCATCACCGCCTGATTGTGCACCCACGCCGCGCGCCCGGTGCGCGGCAGCACTGCCTCGGCGATCGCCCACAGCATCCGCTGTCCGCGCGCGGTGCGCGGATCGAGCCGGGGCGCGAACACGCGCCGCAACACGCGAGCGACGTTCGTATCCACCAGCGGTGCCCGCCGCTCGTAGGCGAAGGACGCGACCGCGCCGGCCGTGTATGCGCCAATGCCGGGCAGCCGGCGCAGCTCCGCCGGATCGGAAGGCAGGGCGCCCTCGCCATCCTCGACCGTGCGGGCGAGCGCGTGGAGATTCCGCGCGCGCGCGTAGTAGCCGAGCCCCTCCCATGCCTCCATCACTCGCGCCGGGCGCGCTCGGGCGACGCTCCCTAGCGTGGGAAACTCGCGCAGGAACTCATCGTATCGCTCGAGCACCCGCGCGACCTGGGTCTGCTGCAGCATCAACTCGGAGACGAGAATGCGATATGGGTCGCGCGTCCGCCGCCAGGGCAGATCGCGCCCGTTGGCGCGGAACCAGTTCCGCAGCCGTCGGCCAAATCGGCGGCGTACGTCGGCCGGCACGCGCGGCCCGCGGGGAAGGCGAGGGGCTGTCATCGCGGCGCGAACGATATGAGCGCAGCGCAGCGGGCGCCAGCGCAAAACCGCGCGCACGGCATTACATTTCGGACGCTCGTACACCGCCCGCCTAACCTCTTACGCCCCGCTCTCATGTTCATTCGAATCTCCGCCCTCGCGCTGGGGACGTTCGCGCTTGTTGGCGCGACCGCGAGCGCTCAGTCCGCCTCGTTCTCGTATGCTCCCGGTGCCGCGCGGTATCGCGTGCAGTCGAGCACCAAGGTCAGCCAGGAAGTGAACGGCCAAGCCATCGAGGGTGAGCTCAACACCCGTCATGTGCTCACCGTTGACATTGGCCGCAAGGCGAAGGACACGCTGGCGCTCACCTACACGTGGGATTCGGCGAGCGTCTCGACCACTGGCCCCGTTCCGGCGCCCGATCTCTCCAAGGTGGGTGGAACGAAGTCTTCCGGCTTCGCGTCGGTGACAGGCAAGATGTACTCGTTCGACCCGGGGAAGGCGGCCGTGGAGGGGATGCCCGACATGGCGGAGTTCGAAATGTTCCTGCCCGTCGTCACCGCCAACAACAAGAAGGTCGGGGAAAGCTGGGTGGACACGGTCACGGTCACCGGCAATCGTGGCGGCATCGACGTCAACACCACGATCATCGTCACCTCGAAGCTGGCCGACGACACGACCTATGCGGGTGAGAAGTCCTGGCGCATTCAGCGGGATCTCGCCTTCACGGTGTCGGGCGCCGGCGCGCAGCAGGGGATGGCGCTCGTGATCGAGGGCACCGGCACCGGCCAGCGGACGGACTACATCACGTCCAAGGGTGTGTACCTCGGGTCCTCGCTCAACCAGACGTCGAACAGCACCGTCACGCTGCCCGCGAACGGGATGACGATTCCGATGACGACGACGGTGACGTCGAAGGTGGAGCGGGTGAAGGGCTAACGGGCGGAGCGGGCGCTACTGGTCCGCCTCACCGGGCGTGCCCGCATAACGGCGGACGACCGCCAACAGCTCGTGGTCGCTCACCGGCTTCACGAGATACTCGTCGCCGCCGGCCGCGAGCGCGGTGTCTCGATCACCCGAGCCGCCGAGGGCAGAGAGGAAGACGATAGGCACGCGCGCGAGCCCGCCGTGTCCGGTGCGAAGCCGGCGTGCCGTCGTCACTCCGTCCATGGACGGCATGGCGATGTCCATGACGATGAGATCGGGATGCGCCAACCGCACGAGGTCGAGCACCTCGCGGCCGTCCGCCGCCTCGAGGACCTGATACCCCTCGGCCTCGAGCACTGCCCGCGCCATCATGCGCTGAAAGATGCTGTCATCGGCGAGCACGACGGTGGGCGTGCGTCGTCCGACCGTGCTTCGCGCCGGGGCGGGGCCGGGCGTCCGCTGTTGTGGGGGATGGTGCTGCATGGAAGCCTGCTGCATGAGTAGCTGCTGGAAAGGCAACGAGCGGGCCACGCGGGCGCCAAATAGAGCGGAATTTCCTCGTGTGTTTACTCGTCCCCCTTCAAGCGACGTTGACGCTTGCGCTCGCGGTGCCGTCGCTTCCCTTCGAGCCGGGCTTCGACCGCGCGACGAGGCACTCGAGTACGCTTGCGCGCCTTAGGCAGCGCTAATGCGCGGCGAATCAGGTCGCTCAGGCGCGCCTCGGCACGCTCGCGGTTCTGCCGCTGACTTCGGGAATCGCTGGCGACCACCCGCACTGTCCCTTCCTCGCTCAGCCGCCCGCCTAACCGCGCGACGACGCGGGCGCGCTGATCCTCGGTGAGTGCCCGGGTGCGCACGACGTCCCAGGTGATCTCGATGCGCGTGGATGATGTGTTGACGTGCTGCCCGCCAGGGCCGCCGGAACGTGTGGCGCGCACGACGAGCTCGGATCGAGGAATGGCCACGGCCTCGGTGACGCGGATCGCATCGCCGTCACCCTCGCTCACGCCGCGGTGCCCGCTCCCGCGGGCGCACGATGCACACGCACGGCCGCCACGCGACGGCCGTCCATCGCGACCACCTCCAGCTCGCCTCCGGGGAACTTCACCCGGTCTCCGACCCGCGGAAGCCGGCCGAGCCGCGAAAACACGTACCCGCCGAGGGTCGACCAGCTGCCCTCGGGGATCGGGATGTTGTGGTCGGATCGCACGTCGATGAGCGACAGCGATCCCGCCAGCTCCAGCACGCCGTCGCTCATGAGCGCGGTGCGGGTGGCCAGGTCGTACTCGTCGGCGATGTCCCCGACCACCTCTTCGACGAGGTCCTCCATCGTGAGGATGCCGGCGGTTCCACCGTACTCGTCGAGCACGATCGCCATGTGGGCGCGCGTGCGGCGCAGGTCGTCGAGCACACGCTCGGCCGGCCGGCTGTCGGGCACGAACAGCGGCTCGCGAAGCAGATCGCGAAGGTTGAACGCCTTCGACCGGTCGTGGAGCCACAGGTCTTTCGCGAGGAAGATGCCGACGACGTCGTCGAGCGACTCGCCGTACACCGGATAGCGCGAGTACCGCTCCCGCCGGATGGCCTCCCACACGTCGGGCTCGGTCGCGTCCGCGGAGATGGCCACGATCTCGGTACGTGGGCGCATGACGTCGCGCGCCTTCTTGAAGTGAAAGTCGAACACGCCCGCCAGCATGGCGCGGTCGGACTCGTCGAGCAGGCCGTGCGCGCTCGTCTGCATCACGAGCATGCGCAGCTCCTCAGGGGAGTGCACGCGGGCGGCCTCCTCCACCGGCCGGAGCCCGATCATCTTCAGCAAGCCATTCGCCGTCCCGTTCAGCACCCAGATGAAGGGCGTCATCGCCTGAGCGAACCAGCGCAACGGGCGAACGACCCACATGCTCACGACTTCGGGGTGCAGGAGCGCCAGCGACTTCGGCATCAGCTCCCCCAGCACGATGTGGAGGAAGGTGATGATGAAGAACGCCGTGGAAATGGCCGCCACGCTGTGCACGGCGAGACCGCTCGCCTCGTACCCGAAGGCGGCGAGCGCCTGGTCGATGAGCACCGCGAGCGTCGCCTCACCGATCCAGCCCAGGCCGAGCGACGCCAGGGTAATCCCGAGCTGCGTCGCCGAGATGTATTTGTCGAGGTGAGAGATGGTGTGCTGCACGACGCGGGCGGTGGTATTCCCCCGGGCCGCCAGCGCGTCGATGCGGCTCTTGCGCGCGCCCACGAGCGCGAACTCGGCCGCCACCATGAAGGCGTTGGCGAGCACGAGCACGATGACCGCGAACAGCCGAAAGGCGACTTCGCCAAGCGTCAAATGCTCGACAGTGGGCTCCACGTAACCCCTTGGTGCGCTGGTTCGTCGAAGATATAGCAAAATGCGACGGTCCGGGTACTCCGGCAGCGTCGCGAAAAGCGAGAGGAACGAGGAAAGAGGACCGAGGAAGCGCCGCGATACGTTCCGGCGCCCCACGGCCTGGATGGCCACTTCCTCGGTCCTCGGTTCTCGTTCCTCAGCGTTCCCCCCGAATGCTCGACTCTCGCCGCATCGTTCGCTGGGCCTACATCGGCCGGCTGTCGTTGTCGGCCGCGATCTTCTCCGCGGCGCTTTTCGCGTGGGAGATCGCCAACCCGACGAACACCCGCCTCGCGGCGCTGATGCTCATCGGGTCGATGATCTTCACGGTGGGCTCGGCGTGGTTCGAGATGACGCGCCCCGAGCGCGCCGGCCGCGCCTTCTTCTATCTGCAAACTCTGTTCGACCTGATCCTCGTCACCGCCACCGTGCACATCACGGGCGGGGCGAGCTCGCCGTTCGCGGCCCTGTACATCCTGGTCATCGCCTACGCGTCGCTGGTGCTCCCCATCGGCAGCGGGCTCCTGGTCGCCGCGTTCGGCAACGTCCTCTACATCGGGGACGTCGTCTGGAGCCACGGCTACGAGGTTGGGGCCAGCGTTTGGCTCCAGCTGACGATCTTCGCCCTGGCCGCGCTCGGCACCGGCGTGCTCGCGGCTCGAATGCGGGAGGCGGGGGCCGGCGACGCCCTCAAGCTCGAGGCGCAGCTCGAGCGAGTGCGCCTTCAGGCGGACGATGTCCTTCGGACCATTCGGAGCGGCATCCTCACCGTCGAGCACAACGGTGACCTCGCGTTCGCCAATCCCGCGGCTGGCCGCATGCTGGGCTTCGAGCCCGCGCAGGCGATTGGCCGGCCCATCCGTGACCTGTTTGGCGACAAGGCGCCCGTGCTCGTGCAAGCGCTCGAGCGGACCATCCGCGACCGCATTCGCATCTCGCGCTGGGAGGCGACGATCGCGGGCGAGAGCGGCCCGTTTCCCATTGGACTGAACACGACCACGATCGACGCCGACGGGACCCCCGAGGGCATTTCCGCGACGGCGATCTTCCAGGACATCACCGACTCCAAGCGGCTCGAGGAGCTGCGCCTTCGCGCCGAGCGCCTGGAGGGGGTGGCGGAGCTCAGTGCCTCGCTCGCGCACGAGATCAAGAATCCGCTCGCGTCCATCCGCAGCGCGGTCGAGCAGCTCGCGCGCGCGCCACAAACGACGGACGACGCCCGCACGCTGTCCGCGCTCATCATTCGCGAGTCGGACCGCCTCTCTCGGTTACTCTCGGAGTTCCTCGACTTCGCTCGAACGCGGGTCACCCGCATCGCGGAGGTCGAGCTCGGCGATCTGGTCAAGGGCGCGGTGACGCTCGCCGCGACGCATCCTGACGGCCACAAGCGCGTGCGCGTCTCGTGCGCGACGCCCGCGCAGGGTATCCCCGTCGAAGGGGACGAGGATCTCCTGCATCGCGCCGTGTTCAACATTGCCCTCAATGCAGTGCAGGCGGCGCGCGATGACGGCCACGTGTGGGTGGAGGTCGCGGCGGTTCCACCCGAGCAGCTCCCGGTCGGCGTCTCGTTCGAGCGCGGTGCGGCCTCCGTTCGCATCACCGATGACGGGCCCGGAATTCCCTCCGAGGTCCGCTCCCGCATGTTCGATCCTTTCGTCACCACCAAGCCGGGCGGCACCGGGCTCGGCCTGCCGATCGTGCATCGCGCGATCGAGGCGCACCGCGGTCTCGTCTTCGTCGACAGCGGAAGCTCCGGAACGCGCTTCACCGTGCTGCTGCCGCGTCGCCAGCCCAAACCCGAGGAGTCCCCGTGATCGCTCCCGCGTCCGACCCGCGCCCGAGCGTGCTGATCGTGGATGATGAATCCGCGATTCTCGACACGCTGCGCATTCTCCTCAAGAACGAAGGCTTCGAGACCCACGTCGCCCTCGGCGGCAAGCAGGGGATCGAGCGGCTCCAGGACGTGAAGCCCGACATCATCATCACCGACGTGCGCATGCCGAACGTCGGTGGGCTGGAGGTGCTGAGCGCGGCACGCCAACGCGATCCCGACCTTCCCGTGATCCTGATGACGGCCCAGGCCGACCTCCGCTCGGCCATCCAGGCGGTGAATGCCGGCGCGTACTACTACGTGCAGAAGCCGTTCGCCAACGACGACATCCTCGCGATTCTGCGGCGTGCGGCGGAGCACCGGCAGCTCCGGGTCGAGAACAAGTCGCTCAAGCAGGAGATCAAGCGTCGCGGGCTCGACACGTCCTCTCGCCCCATCGGCCGGAGCAAGGCATGGCTCGACGTCCTGCGGCTCGCGGAGACGGTCGCCCCGTCCGAGTCCACGGTGTTGATCCAGGGCGAGTCGGGAACCGGTAAGGAAGTCGTGGCGCGGTACATTCACGAGCTCTCCGGGCGCGCCGAGGCCCCGTTCCTGTCGATCAACTGCGGTGCGCTGCCGGAGTCGCTGCTCGAGAGCGAGCTCTTCGGTCACGTGAAGGGCTCGTTCACCGGCGCCGTGAAGGACAAGGCGGGCCTGTTCACCGCCGCCGCGGGCGGCACGTTCTTCCTCGACGAAATCGGCGAGACGACGCCCTCGACGCAGGTGAAGCTCCTGCGCGCGCTTCAGGAGCGCGAGATCATCCCGGTCGGCGCCACCGAGGCCATTCCGACGGACGCCCGCGTGCTGGCGGCGACGAACCGTGAGCTGGAAGAAGAGATGAAGCGCGGCGGGTTCCGCAGCGATCTCTACTATCGCTTGAACGTGTTCGCGCTGCACCTGCCGCCGCTGCGTCACCGCAAGGAGGACATTCCGCTCCTCGCCACGGCGTTTCTCGAGCGAACGGCGAAGGCGCGCGGCGAGCCGCTCAAGCGGCTGAGCGAAGAGACGCTCGAGATCATGCGCGAGTACCAGTGGCCCGGCAACGTGCGTGAGCTCGAGAACTCGCTCGAGCGCGCGGCGATTCTGACCACGGGAGAGGTCATCGACCCGTCGGCGCTGCCGCAGCGCATCACCGAGCGCCGGTCGGAGCCGATCGTTGCCGAGCGAGGTCCCACGAACCCGACGCTCGACGTGATCGAGCG
>DATBIU010000189.1:0-8449 GCA_036556765.1 Gemmatimonadaceae bacterium
GGTTCGGCACCGACGAGCAGAAGCAGCGCTACCTCCCGGGATTGTGCGATGGATCGGTGATCGCCGCGCACGGCATGAGCGAGCCGGATTCCGGCTCGGACGCGTTCGCGATGCGCACGCGCGCCGTCCGCGACGGCGACAGCTACCGGATCACCGGCAGCAAGACCTTCGTGACGAATGCGCCGGAGGCGGATCTCTTCCTCGTGTTCGCGACCGTCAATCCGAAGCGCGGGATGTGGGGGGTCACCGCCTTCCTCATCGACCGCGGCACTCCGGGGCTCGCCGTCGGCAAGCGCATCGAGAAGATGGGCCTGACGACGTCGCCGATGGCCGAGGTCGTGCTCGAGGATTGCGAGGTGCCCGCATCGAACGTGCTCGGCCGCGAGGGACAGGGCGCTGCGATCTTCAATCACTCGATGGGCTGGGAGCGCGCCTGCATCCTCGGCACGACGGTCGGCGCGATGGCTCGACAGTTCGAAACCTGCCTGGACTACGCGAAAACGCGGCGGCAGTTCGGCAAGGCCATTGGGGACTTCCAGCTGGTGGCGTCGAAGATCGCGGACATGAAGCTGCGTCTCGAGACGTCGCGCATGCTGCTCCACAAGGCGACGGTCTCGCAGGCGAACGACCGCGATGGCGCGCTCGACGGCGCCATGGCCAAGCTCTACATCAGCGACGCCGCCGTTCAATCCGGGCTGGACGCGATTCAGATCCACGGCGGCTACGGCTACACGCGCGAGTATGCGGCCGAGCGCGAGCTGCGCGACGCGATTGGTGGACGGCTGTACTCGGGAACGTCCGAGATTCAGCGTCTCCTCATCGCGCGCCATCTCGGTCTCGCCCCCACCTGACCGCGCGAACGATCTTCGGAGGAACGATGCCCTACCTGCTCTGGCAATACCTGGAGGACAGCGCGCGGCAGCATCCGGACCGCCCGGCGGTAGCCTGGCGCGATCGGACGATGACCTATCGCGAGCTGTCGGCTGAGAGCGACCAGCTCTCCGGGCTGCTGCGCGAGCGGGGCATCGGGCTCGACAGTCGCGTGGGGCTCTTCTTCCCCAAGTCGCATCGCAGCGTGGTCTCGATGCTGGGTATTGGGAAGGCGGGCGCGGCCTACGTCCCCGTCGATCCGGCCGCGCCGGTGCGCCGCGCCGCGTTCATTCTCGACGATTGCGGCGTTCGCGCGCTCGTGACGACGAGCGACAAGCTCGCGCAGCTCGCCGAGCACGGGTTGCCGCCCTCGATCGAGGTCGTGATCCTCGCCGATGAGCGCGACACACCGATCGTTCCCGGAGTGAGCGCACGCGTGCACCGGTGGAGCGAGCTGGCGTCGGTCGCCACCCGCGGCCCCGCGCCGCAGCAGCCCATCGAGCTCGATCCCGCGTACCTGCTGTATACCTCGGGATCGACAGGGAATCCCAAGGGCGTGATTCTCACGCACCGAAACGCGCTCACCTTCGTCGATTGGGGCGCGGATGCGTTCGGCGTGCAGGCCAGCGATCGCCTGTCCAACCATGCGCCGATGCACTTCGACCTGTCCGTGTTCGACATCTACGTGGCGCTCAAATGCGGCGCGTGCGTGGACATCGTCCCCGATCAGATCGCGCCCTTCCCGGTGGAGCTCGCGCGGTGGATCGAGGACCGGCGCATCACCGTCTGGTACTCGGTGCCGTCGGCCCTCATCCGGCTGCTGTTGCACGGTCGGATGGAGCGCTTCGAGTACGCGTCGCTGCGCACGGTGCTGTTCGCGGGCGAGCCGTTCCCGGTGAAGCACCTTCGCGAAGTGATGCGATTCATGCCGCACTCGGAGTTCTTCAATCTCTACGGCCCCACCGAGACGAACGTGTGCACGTTCACCGGCGTGCCGCGGCCGATTCCGGAGCAGGTCACCGATCTGTCGATCGGGAAAGCGTGCGCGAACACCGAGGTCTTCGCCGTTCGCGATGACGGCACGCTCGCCGGTGTGGGCGAAGAGGGGGAGCTGTACGTTCGCGGGCCCACCGTGACGCCGGGATACTGGAGAATGCCCGAGAAGTCGCGAGACCGCCTCGTGCCGAGTCCCGTGCGTCGCGCGTTCGCCGAGACCGTGTACCGCACCGGCGACATCGTCCGCCTGGAAGCCGACGGCACGTACGCCTTCCTCGGCCGCCGCGATCACATGGTGAAATCGCGTGGATATCGCATCGAGCTGGGCGAGATCGAGACGGCGCTGTACCAGCACGAGAAGGTCCGCGAGGCGGTCGTCATCGCGGTGCCGGACGACGAGATCGGCTCGCGGCTCAAGGCGGTGATCGTGCCGCGTGACGCGAGCGATGCCCCCACCGAGGCGGAGCTGTCCACGTTCTGCGGCGGACGGCTCCCGCGGTACATGGTGCCCGAGACGTTCGTGCTGCGCGCGGACCTGCCGCACACATCGACAGGAAAGACCGATCGAATGGCGCTTACGCGCGACTTCATTGCCCCCAGCGAGGAGACGGTAGCGACATGAGCTTGGCACCCGCCCTGGTTCGATACATCTCGGACAACCTCCTCGGCGATCGCGCAGCCACGCGCATCGATGCGACCACCCCGCTCATCGACACCGGCGTCATCGACTCGATGGGGCTGATCCAGATCGTGACGTTTATCGAGGCGCGCACGGGAGTTCGGATCCCCGACGACGCGCTGATCCCGGACAACTTCCAGACGGTGGAGTCGATGGAGCGGATGGTGGAGCAGCTTCGGAGCTGACGCCGTGACGGCCTGACATCGCGATGACGGGCCCCGGACAGCCGGAACTGCCGAATGGCCCGACTGACCCGAATGACCCGAGCGCGCACTCCGCCGCGGCGCGCTTACGCGCGGGCGGTTTTCCTGAAGTCTGTCGGGTTGACATTCCACGGTGCCAGACTCGCGCCTCGCATCATTCGGGCGATTCGGGCCATTGGGCAGTTCCGGAAGTCCGTGGCCGCTGGCGGCTAGCAAGCCAGCGTCAGCCATCCCGCAAGACAGGGCACGGCCTTCTCTTCCCTCTCCCGTCGTCGCGCCGTCTCTTAGAGCATGCGCTCGGAGACTCGTGACATGCCCGCCGCGGTCGAGTCGATCGATCCGGCCACGGGCGAGGTCTGGCGTCGCTGGCCCGCGACCAGCGACGACGAGGTGGCGGCCGCCGTCGCCCGCGCCCGCGCCGCCCAGCCCGCCTGGGCGGGCCTGCCGTTAGGCGAGCGCCGCCGAGCGCTGGCTCGCTTTCGCCGGCGTCTGTTCGAGCGTCGCGACGAGATGGCCGCGCTCATCCAGCGCGAGAGCGGAAAGCCGGCCGCCGAAGCGATGATGGCCGACGTCATCACCACACTCGATGCCGCCCGGTTCTGCGAGCGCCGCTCGCGGCAGGTGCTCGCCTCGCGGACGATGATTCCCGGCAACATCGCCCTGTGGCGAAAGCGCGTCACGATCACCCACGAGCCGTACGGCGTCATCGGCATCATCTCGCCGTGGAACTACCCGCTGCTCCTCCCCGCGAGCAGTACCCTCGCCGCGCTCGTCGCCGGAAACGCCGTCGTGCTCAAGCCCTCCGAGCTCACTCCGGCGACGGCGGTGCGCTTCGGCCAGCTGCTACGCGAGAGCGGAATTCCCGAGGCCATCATGCAGGTGTTGCCCGGTGGCGCGGCGACCGGTGCAGCACTCGCGCGGGCTGACATCGACAAGCTCTTCTTCACCGGGAGCGCGGCCACCGGGCGGAAGGTCGCCGAGGCGTGCGGCCGGCGTCTCATTCCCTGTGCGTTGGAGCTGGGCGGCAGCGATCCCGCGATCGTGCTCGAGGACGCCGATCTCGAGACCGCCGCCAGCGGGATCGTGTGGGGGCGATTCAGCAACGCCGGACAGACGTGCGTGGCCCCGAAGCGCGCCATCGTCGTCGACGCCATGCATGACGCGTTCATCAAGCGGCTCGAGACGACGATCGCGAAGCTCGTCGTGGGCGTCGGCGCTGCCGGGAGTGACGTGGGACCGATGATCCGGACGACGCAGGTCGATGTTCTCGAGGCGCAGCTGCGCGACGCGCAGGAGCGCGGCGGGCGCGTGGCTGGCGCGGCGCGCGGGACGGGCCACTTCTTCGCGCCGACCATCGTGTCCAACGCCTCGCGCGAGATGCGGGTGATGCGCGAGGAGACCTTTGGTCCGCTGCTGGCGGTGATTCGCGTGCGGGATGAGGAGGAGGCGATCGCGGTGGCGAACGACACGCCATTCGGCCTCAGTGCCAGCGTGTGGAGCCGCGATCTCGCGCGAGCGCGGCGGATCGCGGGCCGCATCGCCGCTGGCACGGTGCACATCAACGATTCCGTATCGGTGGTCGGGATGGCCGACGTTCCGCATGGCGGAGTGAAGCAGAGCGGGACGGGGCGGCTGCACGGCGACGCCGGGCTCCGCGAGTGCGTGCGCGAGAAGGCGATCGTCGTGGATCCGTTCCCGTCCTGGCGCCAGCCCTGGTGGTTCGGGTACGGCGCCGAGCACGCGCGCAACATCGATGCGTTCGCCCGGTTCTGGCACGGCCGGTCGCTGTTCGAGCGGCTGAGCGGCGCGTGGCGGTCGCTCACGATGCTGGTGTCGCGGGAGCGGCCGATCTAAGGGCGCGCTGAGGAGTAAGAAGGCAGGGATCAGGGAAGGAAAGGCGCGGCAGCTTCGCTGCCGCGCTCAGCCTGCGGTGACGCGGTGACACGCACTCATCATTTGCCGCGCCGTCCACTAATTTCCGCCGATGCCCACATTGCTCGCCGCCCTCGACGCCCTGCTCAACATCCTTCGCGTCGCCGTGTTCGTCGTGGCCGCGGCGGCCCTCATCATCTTTACCATCGATTGGCTGGTGCGCACGCGCCGGATCAGCCCCTTTGGTCCGGTGGCGCGCTTCTTCCGCCGCGTGATCGACCCGGTTCTCGTCCCCATCGAGCAGCGCGTGGTGCGTGCGGGCGGCTTGCCGGCGAGTGCGCCCTGGTGGGCGCTGGTCGTGGTGGTGCTGGGTGGACTGGTGCTGCTGGCGCTGTTGAACTTCATCCGCGGGCAGCTCGCGTTCGCTGCGGCGGCCGGGGGCGCCGGGGCACGCGGGGTGCTCGCGGTGCTCATTACCTGGGCGTTCGGCATTCTCCAGCTCGCCCTGATCGTTCGCGTGATCTCGTCGTGGGTGCGCGTGTCCCAGTATTCGCGGTGGGTGCGATGGACGATCCCGCTCACGGAGTGGATGCTGCGGCCGTTGCGAAACCTCATTCCGCCGCTGGCCGGTACGATCGACCTGTCGCCGCTGGTGGCGTGGCTATTGCTGGCGCTGGCGAAGGCGGTGTTGTTAGGCATTCTCTAGGTGCTCGACGTGCTCGAGGTGCTCGAGGTCCTCGAGGGCAACAGACCGATCCCCCTCAGCACCCTCGAGGACCGTCGCGGGGTGAACCGCTGATGCCGCTGGTCGTCCGCGCCGTGGCGCGAGGTGTGCGGTTCGAGGTTCGCGTCCAGCCGCGCGCGTCGCGGAGCGAGGTGGTGGGGGAGCAGGAAGGGGCGTTGCGCGTGCGTCTGACGGCCCCACCGGTCGAGGGCGCGGCCAATGATGCGTTGGTGGAATTGCTCGCTAGACTACTGAGGGTCGCGAAGCGCGATGTGCGGATCGTTGCAGGGCAGGGCTCGCGGCGAAAGGTCGTCGAGGTTGAGCGAGTGACGGCCGAGCAAGTACTCGCCCTGCAACCTCGAGCACCTTGAGAACCTCGAGCACCTCGAGCACCTGGACTCCATGGCCTCCGTCTTCCTGATCGGCACGAACGACCCGCTGCTCGAGGGCATCGCGCAGACACTGGCGGCCTCGGGGCATCAGCCGCGCATCTGCCACACGATCGCCGAGGCGCTCACCATGGCGCACACGGACCCGCCGCTGGCGGCCGTCGTCGAGCGCACGCTCGCGGTCGGCGAGCCGGCCTCGCTGCGGATGCCCATGCAACCCGGCGGCGCCACGCTGGTGTTTCGCTCGGGTGGAGACACCGCGCCCACGGAGCCGCTCCCCCTTCCCGTCCAGCGCCTCGTGATGGCCGAGCTCACGCTGCCGCTGGAGCGGCACCGGCTCGTCGCGCTCATCCAGCGCATGGAGGAGCGCGCCCAGGTCACCGGCCGCGGGCGGCGCGGGCACGACACACCACCGGAGCACCGCGCGGCGCCCTGACGCCGCCGTGTGTTCGTCTTGCCCGGCTGCACGCAACGCACTAGGTTGCGGGTAACAACTGAACCCGTGGCGATTTAACGGCAACTTGCGGCCACGTTAAAACAACAGCTAAAGCGCCGGCGCGAAGCCGGGACGGCTTTAGGCGCTTTTTTTGTGCTTTTCGATGTTCTGCGCGTGACCGCAGCCCCGATTGGCGGGGCCACGGACTGCCTGAACTGCCGAATTGCCCGAATAACCCGAATGCGCTCGCTGCGGGCACGGAGTCATTCGCGTGATTCGGGTCCGAGCAGTCCGTGGCCCTGGCGGGTAGTGGCCGAAGCCACGGTAGATCTCGAATTTCCCGTAGCACCTTTATTTGATTCGCGACATGCAGAAACGGAACGAATACCTCGAAGCGCTCTCCAAACGCGTCCTCATCTACGATGGCGCGATGGGGACGAACATCCAGCGGTACAAGCTCACCGCCGAGGATTTCGGGGGCAAAGACCTCGAAGGGTGCAACGACAACCTCGTCCGCACGCGCCCCGACGTCATCCGCGAGATCCACGAGTCCTTTCTCGCCGTCGGATGCGACGTCGTCGAGACCTGTACCTTCCAGAGCACGCCCCGTCGCCTCGACGAGTGGGGGCTCGGCGACAAGGTTCGCGAGATCAACGTCAAGGCGGCCCAGCTCGCCCGCGCGGCTGCCGACAAGTACTCGACTCCGGAGCAGCCGCGCTTCGTCGCCGGCTCCATCGGCCCGACGGGGATGCTGCCGTCGAGCGACGACCCGACGCTCTCCGCCATCACCTTCGATGAGCTGAGCGAGAACTTCTATCAGCAAGCGAAGGCGCTGGTCGAGGGCGGCGTGGACGTGCTGCTCGTCGAGACGGCGCAGGACATCCTCGAGGTGAAGGCGGCGATCGCCGGCTTCGAGCGGCTGTTCAAGGAGCTGGGCTACCGCGTTCCGATCCAGGCGCAGGTGACGCTCGACACGAGCGGCCGCATGCTGCTCGGCACCGACATCGCGAGCGCGATGACGACGCTCGAGTCGCTCCCCGTGGATGTGATCGGCCTGAACTGCTCCACCGGCCCAGAGCACATGCGCGAGCCGGTGCGCTACCTGACGGAGCACGCCACCCGCCCAATCTCGGTGATACCTAACGCCGGCTTACCGATCAATACCGGCGTCGGCGAGGCGGTGTATCCCCTGGAGCCGGAGCCCATGGCTCACATGCTGGGGGAGTTTGTCTCCGAGTTCGGGGTGCGCATTGTCGGCGGGTGCTGTGGGACGACGCCCGAGCATCTGAAGCAGGTCGTCAAACGATTGCGGACTGCGGATTCCGGATTGCGGTCAACGACGTCGGTCGGCCATCCGCACTCCGCAATCCGCAATCACGTCCCGCGTGTCTCCTCCGCCATGCGCGCGATCACGCTTCACCAGGATCCGCCGCCGCTGCTCGTGGGCGAGCGGGTGAACTCCCAGGGGTCGCGCAAGGTCAAGCGGCTGCTGCTCGCCGACGACTACGAGGGGATCGTCAGCGTCGCGCGCGACCAGGTCGATTCGGGGGCACACGTGCTCGACGTCTGCGTCGCGCTCACCGAGCGGGCAGACGAGGCCGAGCAGATGGCGCGCGTCGTCAAGCTGCTGTCGTCCACCGTCGAGACGCCGCTGATGATCGACTCGACCGAGGCGAACGTCATCGAGGCGGCGCTCCAGCGCGTGCCGGGTCGCGCGATCGTCAACTCCATCAACATGGAGAACGGGCGCGCGCGCATCGAGGCCGTGCTGCCGCTCGTGAAGAAATACGGCGCGGCCGTCGTCGCCCTCACGATCGACGAGATCGGCATGGCGAAGACGCGTCAGCGCAAGCTCGAGGTCGCGCGGAAGATCCACGACATCGCCGTCACCGAGTACGGGCTGGCGCCGGAAGATCTCATCTTCGACGCGCTCACCTTCACCCTCGCCACCGGCGACGCCGAATGGGTCGACTCGGCCACCGAGACGATCGAAGGCATCCGCCTCATCAAGCGCGAGCTACCCGGCGTCCTGTGCATCCTCGGCGTCTCGAACGTGAGCTTCGGGCTGTCGCTCGAGGCGCGGTCGGTGCTCAACTCAGTGTTCCTGCACCACTGCGTGACGGCCGGTCTCGATGCCGCCATCGTCAATCCGGCGCACGTCACGCCGTACGCAGAGATCTCGGCCGAGGAGCGCGAGCTGGCCGACGATCTCGTATTCAATCGCCGGCCCGATGCGCTGCAGCGCTTCATTTCACAGTTCGAGGGGGCCGGCCGGCGGGA
>DATBIU010000190.1:0-4543 GCA_036556765.1 Gemmatimonadaceae bacterium
GCCTTCGCCGCGCGGACCGCCTCGTTCGGTGGCAGTCGGATGGCCCCGCTCGCCACGCGGTCGTCCTGCTCCCAGGTGCGCTCCGACCGCGCGTCGATGATGGTCAGTCGCTCACCGCGATCGAGGCGGGTGCGCAGCTCGTCAATGGTAATCGGCGTCGCGTCGGGCTCCAGCGAAGGAGACTGCCGAGCGACCGAGTTTGAGGGGTGTGCTTCCTCACTCCTCGTTCTTCCTTCCTCGTTCCGGGCTCGCGCATCCCGCCGCAACCAGATCGCGATCCCGCTCCCGTGCAGCACCACCGACAACAGCACGACGAGGCAGGTGATCGCGAACAGGTGGGCCGCGCCCGGCATGCCCGCGAACACGGGCAGTAACACGAGGAGGAGCGAGCTGAGTCCTCGCGGGCCGAGCCACGCGATGAGCCGGCGATCTCGTTGGTCGAGCCCCTCGCGCGCCAGCACGGGGTACAGCGTCGCGGTCCGAACGATCAGCGCGAACGCGGCAAACACGAGCGCGCGCCCATCGGCGACGTCGAACCCCGTCCACAGGAGCGCCGCGCCGAAGGCGACGAACGTCAGCAGCAGGAACATCTCGGCCGCCGCCTCGCCGAACTCGAGGAAGCAGTCGCAGAGCTCGAGGTCCTGCACGGCGATGACGAGCCCGGCCGCGAATGCGGCGAGAAACCCGCTTCCTCCCACGCTCTCCGCCAGCGCGAACGCCGTGAACGCGATGCCGAGCGCGTAAAGGGACTCGTAGTCCCTCCGAACTCCGATGCGATCGCGCACGCGGACCAGCGCTACGATGCCGATCCACCCGACGAGCGCGCCGATGAGCGGACCGAGCAGGAACATCCCGATGATGCTCCGTGAGACTCTCACCGCGATGTCGCCCTCGCCGGGCATCGCGAGCAGCATCGCGACGATGACGATCGGAAGCAGCACGGCATCGTTCATCCCGCTTTCCATGCGCAGCGCCACGCGCGTTGGTGCGGGCAATCGTCGATGGCGAAGCACGGTGCGCAGCAACACCGGGTCCGTCGACGCGAGCGCTGCCCCGAGAATGGCCGCATGCGGGAGGCTCACAGACAGGAGCAGGTGCGCCGCACCCGCGATGAGCGCCGCGACAATGACTGTTCCGGGGCCGAGGATGAGCAGCGCGAGCCTCCGCTGCCCGCGCAGCGCGCGTGTGTCGACGGAGATCGCGTCGCTGAAAAGCACGAGCACGAGCGCCAGCGTCGCGATGACGCGGAGCGCGGGCGAGTCGAGGCCGACATTGACCAGACCGAGACCCCACGGCCCCAGCACCGCACCCAGGGCGAGGAAGATCGCGACCTGTGGAATGCCGCTCCGCTCGACTGCCCCCGAGAGCAGCGACGAAACGACGATGACGATCCCGATGAGCGCGAGGAGGGACGCGAACTCGTGCACGCCCACAATGTAGCGCCGATCCCTCGATCGCCATCGACTCGAGCCCCTTCCGCCTGGCGAGATGCGGGGGCATAAAGGGGTGCACCCTGAGCACCCTACGCCCCTGAGCACCTCCACCTCGCGCGTCCTTCTCGCCCTCCTCGCCGGCCTCCTCGCCGGCGCCGCGGTTGCCGCGCTCGACAACGCCGCGCTGCGCACCGTCGCCGCGGTCATCGAGCCCATCGGGACGATCTGGGTGCGCACGCTCCAGATGACGCTCATCCCGCTCGTCCTGTCGCTCCTCGTCACCGGCATCGTCGCCACCGTCGACACTGGAGCCACCGGCCGGCTCGGCGCCACCGCCCTCGGCGTCTTCCTCGCGCTGCTGGTGGGAACCGCGATCGTGAGCCTGGTGGTGGCGACGCCGCTCGTCTCCCGGATTCCGATCGATCCCGAGACGACCGCGTTGATGCGCGCGACCGCCGACACCTCCGTGCTGGCCACCGCGCGGCAGCTACCGACGATGGCCGATTTGCTGGTCACGATCGTCCCCGCCAACCCCGTGCGCGCGGCGGCCGATGGCGCAATGCTGCCGCTCGTCACCTTCGCGATCCTGTTCGGGCTCGCGCTCTCTCGAGTCGTCGTCGACCGGCGGGAAGCCGTCGCGCGCGTCTTTGGCGCGATTGCCGACGCGATGACGGTCATCGTCGGATGGCTCATCGCCGTCGCGCCCGCAGGCGTGTTCGCGCTCGCGATGACGCTCGTCATACGTACCGGCCTCGGCGCCGTGCGGGCACTCGCGCTCTACATCGCGCTGATCAGCGGCGTGATCATTCTCGTGACGCTGCTGCTCTACGCCGTAGCCGTCATCGTCGGACGCCAGCCGCTGGGGCGTTTCGCGCGCGCCCTCGTTCCGCCGCAAGCGATCGCGTTCAGCGCTCGATCATCTCTCGCGGCGCTTCCGGCGATGGTGGAGTCGGCACGCATGCGCCTCGCCCTCCCCGCCGCGGTGACGAGCTTCGTGCTGCCGCTGGCGGTCACGACCCTGCGCCTGTCGACACCGATCATGTGGAGCGTGTCGATTCCCTTTCTCGCGCGGCTCTACGGTATCGACGTTGGAGCCGAGCAGATGTTCCTGCTCATCGGCGCCGGCATTCTGCTGAGCTTCAGCGTGCCCGGGCTGCCGAGCGCGAGCATCTTCCTCATGGGGCCGTTCCTGACCGGGCTGGGGATTCCCATGGAAGCGCTCGGCCTGCTCATCGCCGCCGACTCGATCCCCGATCTCTTCAAGGGTGTCCTGAACGTCACCGGACATGTGACGTCCGCCGCCATCGTAGCCAACAGGGTCACTCGGTAATCTGCGGGCGCGGCCGTCGTGAAGCATCGCGCAATGTCCCGTTCGAGATAAGATTGTACCGGATGAAGACCAGCATCTCGCGTACGTCAGCATTCGCGCGCTTCGCGCGCCCGGTCCTCGCAGCCGTGCTGATCATCGGCTGCGCTGATCGCGACAACGATGCGCCGGATACCGGTCCGGACGAATCGACTCCCCCGAGGATCGCGGGCGAGGCGAAGGTCGCGCTCGACAGTGGGAACGTCCTGTTCAGGGCGAAGGCCTACGACCTGGCGCTCGTCCAATACCGCCGCTCGTCGCAGTTGGCCCCCGGCGACCCGACTCCACTTTTCGGCGTGCTGATGGTGGGCGAGGCCACCGGAAATTCGCGGCTCGCCGACAGCGCGCGGGCGCGCATACGCGAGCTGAATCCGTCGCTGTCGGACTCGACCGCCAAGGGGCACGCGGAGATGATCGATCGGCACTCTCGCATGACGACGACCCCGCCGTCCCCGCATTGAGCGCCGATCGCGCGCGGACGCCGGGGGCTTTCATGGAAGGGGGTTTTGATGTCGAGCTCCGTGCGGTCGTCATTCTTCGCGGCCTGTCGCACCGGCGATGTCGCCGTGCTCGGCGACTTGCTGAAAGCCGATCCGGGCCTCGCGCACGAGCGCACGTCCGAGGGGAGCACCGGCTTGCACCTCGCCGTCGAGCACCTCGACGCGGTGCGCCTGCTGCTCGAGCATGGTGCCGATCCGAACGCGCGCGATACGGGTGACAACGCCTTTCCCCTGCACTTCGCCGGGGGCGCGGGTGGCGTGGACGTCGTCCGGGCCCTCCTCGATGCCGGTGGAGATGTACACGGGGAGGGTGACGCGCACGAGCTCGGCGTCATCGGATGGGCAACCTGCTTTGGCCCCAGGGTTCCCAAAGACGTAGTGGCGCTGCTGCTCGAGCGTGGCGCGCGACATCACATCTTCTCGGCCATCGCATGCAGTGACCTCGAGGCGATCAGACAGGTCGTCGCGAGCGATCCCGATGCCCTGTCGCGGCGCCTGTCTCGCACGGAAAACCGGCAGACCGCGCTCCATTACGTAATCGCAGCCCCTGACGGATTGCTCGGCGGCGGATTCCGGACCGGATCGCATTACGGGATGCTGGATCTGTTGATCGAGCTGGGCGCCGACCTCGAGGCGATGGATGACAAGGGACGCACTCCCCTCGCTCTGGCCATGCTCCGCGGCGACGAGCAGGCGATGCACCGCCTCAAGGCGGCCGGCGCGCTGGAGCCGGCGCCGCCTCGCGGATCACGGCACGACACGCCCATGTCCACGCTCGCCGGGAGCATAACGAGGGTCAATGCGATGATCCGCGTGCCGAACGTGCGTGAGGCCGTGGAGTGGTACCGGGCCCTCGGATTCGAGCTGGACGGCGCCCACGAGATCGATACCGATGCGGCGTGGGCAGGGATGTCCTTCGGGGGTGCGTACATCATGTTCGTGCCCAAAGGAACGAGCGACAGCGGCCGAGAGGTGAGCTTCTGGTTCGTGACGGATCGCATCGACGACCTCTACGACGTGCTCAAGCAGCGCCAGCTCGAGCGGGCGAGATCCGTTCTCTCGGGCTCGGTTCCCGAGGTGCCCGAAACCAGATTCACCGGCGACATCCACGACACGTTCTACGGCCAGCGCGAGTTCTCGATCGTCGACCTCAACGGGTACGAGCTGAATTTCGCGCAGCCGCTGAAGCAGTAGCGATCAGGGTGCCGCGAGCGCGGGGCGCTGCCCTGCATCCGCCACCGGTC
>DATBIU010000191.1:0-13113 GCA_036556765.1 Gemmatimonadaceae bacterium
ATCCCCGCGATCGTGCCGTGCGTCATCCCCTGCCCAGAGTCGGCGGTCGCCAGGTAGACGTTCTCCGCGCCGTCCGGGTTCGGCCCGATCATCGCGAACCCGTCGGCGGGCTCCATCACCTGGCCTGACCACTCGTACGCGATGGACAGCACCATGGGATAGCGCCGGCGCGTCCACTCCTCGAGGCGACGAAACCGGTCGGGGGCGTCGTCTTTCTGCCCCGTCTTGTGATCCTCGCCGCCGACGATGAGTACGTCGTGCGCATCATCGAGCGACGCCGTGCGCACGTAGATGTAGGGGTCATCGGTGTCCCATACCAGCGACGGCGGCACCGCCCCTCGTGGAATGAGCGCGCCGATCACGTACGTGCGGTACGGGGCCATCTTCACGTGGGTGACCACGTAGTCGCTGATGGGAGAGTTCGTCGCGACGATGACGGCGTTCGCGGTCACGACGTGCTTGTCGCGCGTCTTCACCTGCGGCCGGCGCGGCCGCCCCTCGATGGAATCCACATGGGTCCCGGTGAAGATGCGTCCCCCGTCGCGCACGATCGCGCGCGTGACGCCGGCAAGGTACTTGAGCGGGTGAAACTGCGCCTGGAGCGGAAACTCCAAGCAGGGGCCGCTGTCCCACGCCAGCTCCGGTATGCGCGCCAGCTTACGCGCATCGCTCAGGCCGGCGCGCTTCGCCGCCTCGAGCTCGCGGTCGAGAAAATCGGCCGCGTCGCTCTTGCCGAGGAGGAGATATCCGGGCACGCGCTCGAACTCGCACGCGATGTTCTCCTCGCGGACGATCGACTCGATGCGGTTGATCGCCGACAGATGGCTCGCCGTGCTCGCCCGCACGTTCGCTTCACCGTGGACGTGCTCGAGCCACTGGAAGCGGTCGTCGAGCACCGCCGAGAGGTGGGCCGTGGTTCGCGATGTCTCCCCACCGCACACCGGGCCATCGTCGAGTATGACGACCTCCGCGCCGCTCCGAGCCAGGTGGTAGGCGGTGGTGAGCCCGACGATTCCCGCGCCGACGATGCACACGTCGCACGACAGGTCTTCCTCGAGGGGCGCGAAGGTCGGCATTTTGGTGGTGTCCATCCATACCGACACGGTGTTTCCCGAATCGCTTCGCATGTTCGCGTCCCCCGGTTTGATGTCCCGCTCTCCGCGTGGGCGAGCGCCGTTCCCGAGGAGGATCGGCATGGCGTATGCCAGCCGCCGTACTCGAGCATGACAACGTCACCGGACGCCATCCACGATCCGGGGTCGTCTCGCGCGGCGCTGCGCCTCCAGGACGTCGAGCCCCCGCCGCGGGCGCAACTTCGAATCAACGCTCACCGCATCCGGGTGGGCATCTCGGCGTGGACCGAGCCGACGCTCGTGAGGCCGGGGGTGTTCTACCCTCCCGGCGTCTCGAGCGCGGAGGGCAGGCTCCGCTACTACGCGTCGCGGTTCACGCTCGCCGAGGTCGATTCCACGTACTACGCGCTTCCCGCGCGGCAGATGGCCGAGCTGTGGGCGGAGCGAACGCCTGACGACTTCGTGTTCGACGTGAAGGCGCATGCGCTCATGACCGATCACCCCACGGAGACCAGGCGGCTGCCGAAGGCGCTTCGCGATGCGTTGCCCTCCGAGCAGGCGAGCGCGCCGCGGGTGTACGCGAAGGACCTTCCGCCGGACGTGGTCGATGACGTGTGGCGCCTGTTTCGAGAGGCGCTCGAGCCACTGCACGCGAGTGGGAAGCTGGGCGTCGTGCTGCTTCAGTACCCACCGTGGTTCGTCCCCTCGCGCGCGAACGCCGATGCGCTCGTGACCGCGCGCGCACGGCTCGAGGGGTTGCCGATCGCGGTGGAGTTCCGTCACCGGTCGTGGCTGAGCGGTCGGATGGCGCAGCGGACACCCGAGTTCCTGGCCGAGCACGACATTCCAATGGTGATCGTCGATGCGCCGCCCGGGATGAAGAGCAGTCTGCCCGCGACGCCGGTCGTGACATCGAGCTCGCTCGCGGTCGTCCGATTACACGGGCGGCGCGAAGACACCTGGGAGCAGCGCAACGAGGTGACCTCTGAGCGCTACCGCTACCTGTACGATGACGCCGAGCTCGCCGAGTGGGTGCAGCCGGTGCTCGACGTCTCGGCGCAGGCGCCGGAGACCCACGTCGTCTTCAACAACTGCTATGGGAACTATGCCCCGACGAACG
Organism: Gemmatimonadaceae bacterium; assembly: GCA_036556765.1. GTDB lineage: Bacteria > Gemmatimonadota > Gemmatimonadetes > Gemmatimonadales > Gemmatimonadaceae > JAICNG01. Next base: position 2,194 of record DATBIU010000191.1, read on the forward strand.
CGATCGAGTTCTCGGCGCTGCTCGCCGCGGCACGTGAGCGGAGCACGGGGGCGCGATGAGTGAGATCCTCGAGCAGCGCCCGGTGTCGCGGAAGACCGCGCGCGATGGCAAGCACGAAATCTCAGCCGACACGGCCGCGCGCCTGCTCACCCTCGGCGGATCGGTGGACGTGCTGGTGGACGGCGTCGCCGACCGGGGGACCGTCGCCTCGATGCCCTGCACCTGCCGGCCCGAGGTGCACGAGCATTGGTTCATCGAGGCCCCCGCGTTGCGAGCGATGGAAGTCGGCCGAGTGGCCACCACCTCGATCGCCGGCGACGGCCGCACCATCGACATCCGAACAAGCGCGCCTCGTTAGGCCCCGAGCGAGGGGTGACTGTCGCTGTGCGGGGTGAACGCGTGGGAGGGCGTGGCCGACACGCGGTCGGCCATGCCGTGCTGACGGGCCAGCAGAAGCTCCGCGTCGCGCGGGGGGACAGGGCGGGCACAGGCAAAGCCCTGAAGAAGGCGGCACCCGATATCGCGCAGCCGATCTCCCTGCACCTCCGACTCGGCGCCCTCGGCGATCGTCTCCATCCCTAGCCGCTTCGACAGCTCCACCACCGACCGCACGATCTCCTCGCACTCGGCCGCGTCGAGGCGGGCGATGAAGTACCGATCGATCTTCACGGCCGAGATCGGGAAGCGATGCAGGTAGCTGAGCGACGAATACCCGGTGCCGAAATCGTCGAGGTGCAGGCGAACGCCCAGCGCGGCCAGCTCGCGCAACGTCGCGAGGGCGGCATCGCCGGTGTCGATGAACAGACTCTCGGTGATCTCGAGCGCCAGGGACTGAGCAGAAACGCCGGCCTCCCGCAGCGCGTCCGCCACGTTGGCCGGCAGCCGGGGCTGCAGCACTTCGCGCGGGGACAGATTCACGCTGACGCTGACCGGCGGATCGGCGGGGTAGTCGCGCTGCCACGCGTGGATCTGCGCGAGCGCTTCGCGAAGCACCCAGCGACCGAGGGCCGAGATCGTGCCGCTCTCCTCGGCCAACGGGATGAAGGACGCGGCGTTGAGCAGGCCGCGCTGCGGATGGGCCCAACGAGCCAGCGCCTCGAAGGCGACGATTCGTCCCGTCGTCGCGTCGACGATCGGCTGGTAGTGCACGCGAAGCTCCCCGCGTTCGAGGGCGCGCCGCAGATCGTGCTCCAGCTCGTGCCGGGCGCGTTCGGTCGCGCGCGAGTCCTTGTCGAAGATCTCGAATCGCGCCTTTCCGCCCGCCTTCGCGCGGTACATCGCCAGGTCGGCATCGCGAAGGAGCTCCTCGTGTCCATCGAGCTCGGCGCCACCGAACGCGATGCCGATGCTCGCCGTCACCACGACTTCGCTGAGACCGTTCCGCAGCGGCGCGTGCAGAGCCTCCTGCATTCGCTCGGCCACGCGCGTGGCATCGGTGGAATCTCGCAGGTCGTCCAGCAGCACCGCGAACTCATCCCCGCCGAGTCGCGCCAGAACGTCGCCGGGGCGCACGCACGATTGGAGGCGTCGCGCAATGGCCGCGAGCACGCGGTCGCCGGCGAGATGTCCCAGGCTGTCGTTGATCTGCTTGAACCGATCGAGGTCCAGGAACAGCAGCGCGATCGTCTTGTCGGGCCGCCGCTGCACGCGGGCGACGGCGCGGTCGAGGGAATCGAGAAAGTACGCGCGATTGACGAGCCCGGTGAGCGCATCGTGCATGGCGGCGCGTCGCAGATCGTCCTCGGCGCTCTTTCGGGCGCTGACGTCGGTCATCGACCCGGCGAGCCGCGAGGGGCGCTCGCGCCCCTCGCGAAGCGCGAGCGCGCGGACGAGCACCCACCGCCAGGACCCATCGGCGTGGCGGAGCCGGTGCTCGCTTTCGAGCCGCGGCGAGGTGCCGGCGAGGTGCGCCTCGATCTCGGCGCGCAGGCGCGCGGCGTCGTCCGGATGCACGCGATCGAGCCATTCCCGGGCGAGCGGCAGCAACGGCGTGTGCTCGAGGCCCAGCATGGCGCGCCAGCGAGGGGAGAAATCACACCGGTCGCGCACGAGGTCCCAGTCCCACAGGCCGTCGTTGGCGACCACCGCGGCGAGCGCGTAGCGCTCCTCGCTCTGGCGAAGGGCGTCGCGCGCGCGCTGGAGCTTGTTGTCCAGGCGCACCATCTCCAGCGCGCGACGCGCGGTGGACCGGCGCTGCCTGACGAGCCACCAGGTGAGCGGTGCGGCGAGCACCGCGGCCAGCGGGAGGAGTATCATCGACATCACTCCACCTCCCCGTGCGAAAGGACCGTAGCCGCGGATGCGACAGCTTCGCCGCTTCCCTCGCACCCGGCCTCGCGGGTTCTACCTCGCGAGAATCATACCCTCGCTAGGCACGCTGGTGCCCGTGCGCGACGAGTCGCACGCGGGGTTCGTGACACGCGTCACGCACGTTAGGTGGATCTTCGGGCGGAACACCCGAAGACATCAGGGATCAGACGTCAGAGGTCAGCTGTCAGAGCGCGGCGATGACGGTTCCTGGCATCTGGCCCCTGACGCCTGGCCCCTGACTCTGATGTTCTATCTTCGTCCGATGTGCTCGGCGATGCGCGCGATGGCGCTCGGATCGTACAGCACGCGCCGGTGCCCCAATCCCGCGACGGCGTGCAGCGATGCGCCGGGCCACGCGGTCGCGATCGCCTCGGCGTGGGAGAACGGCACCTGCCGATCCGCCGGATCGTGCAAAATGAGCGCGCGCGTCGTGAGCGCGCGGGCGGCGGTCGCGCCGTCGAAGGTGTGCATGTCGCGGCCCGCCCGGCGCTCGATCTCGGCGACGAGACCCTCGTAGCGCCGTTCCGAGAGCGCGAGCAGCTCGGCGAGGCGTCGCAGAAAGAGCGTCGGCTCGGCCACCGGCGCGAGCAGCGCGGCGGCCGAGGCGCCGAGCCCGTCGCGGAGCGCGAGCACCGCCGCCGCCGCACCTAACGAATGACCGACGACGGCATCGGGCGTCCCCGTCGCGCGCGCCACGGCGCGGAGTGCGTCCGTCATTTCGGCCAGCGTCGTCGTGCGCCCGGTGGAGTGGCCGTGCGCGGGCATGTCGAACACGGTGACACTCCGACCCTGGCGGGCGAGCGCGGTGGCGATCGGCACCAGATCGCGCGCCGTGCCTTCCCACCCATGCGCCAACAGCACGCGCGGGCCCGTCCCCCACGTCCACGCCGCCAGACGCTTCGTCCCGACGGCGACTGTCTCCGCGCGCGCGCCGTCCGGGATCATCGGCACATCGCGATGCGCGCGTCGGCGTGGCAGGCAGAACAGCAGCGCGGCTTGTCGCTCGGCCGCGCGCGGTGCGGTGCGCGCGAGCGCCGCGAAGTAGGCGCGGAGGAGGGCGAGTGAGACGGCGCCTATGCGCACGGTCGTGCTCTTTTTTCTGCGGCGCGCACGGCGCGGTGCGGTGGATGGCGCGCTCACACGGAGCGTGCCTTCCGACGACGCGCGCTCTCGAGCAGCGCCTCGAACGCCTCGCGGGCACGGCGGCCCGCCTGCGGGTCGCGCAGCAGGCGCCGCGCATGGTGGTAGCCGAGGACGATGGCGTGAAGCTGGAACGCGAACAGCGGTGGGTCGACGTCAGGGCGAAAGTGGCGCTCCTCGATCGCGATGCGAACCGATCGCGCCAGCGTGTCCGCCCATTGGCGCTGCACGTCGACGAGCGCGTCGCGCGTGGCGCCCGGCTGATCGTCGAGCTCGGCCGCCGCCGCGGTCAACAGGCAGCCGCCGGGAAGCGACTGGTGATCGATCCAGTCGAGCCACCGGGTAAAGAGCGCCCGGATGCGGGGCTCGCCGCGATCGGCACGGAGGGCGGGGGTAAAGACGGTCTCGCGAAACTTCGCCGTCGCCAGCTCGAGGACGTCGAGCTGCAACCCCTCCTTCGACCCGAAATGAGAGAACAGCCCGCTCTTCGACATGGCGTTCCGCTCGGCGAGACGACCGATGGACAGCCCGGTGAGCCCCTCGGTGCTGGCCAGCTCGAGGGCCGACTCGAGGATGCGTTCGCGGGTGGCTTCGCCCTTTCGCATAGCCGACAAGGTACGAACGGTCGTGCTTTTTTGTCAAGTCGCCTAGTGCCGCGTCCGGCTGCGAGGCCATCCACGAATGAGAAATGAGGGCTGAGGAGTGAGGAAATCGATGCGACGTCCCTGCCCAGTTGCATTTCTCGCGGCTGCGCGAGTTCCGATTCTCAGACGCGATGACAAAAGCGCGCCCGTAGGAGCGCGCTTTGGGGGACCACGTTGTCGCGGGGCCTAGTCGCGCGGACTCTTGTAGATCTCCTCGAGCACCGCCGCATCGCTGCGGGCGTCCGCCGAGGAAAGCTCGATGTAGACGACGTTGCCTGACGGGGGCGTGCAACCGAGCCGCATGCGGCCGCGGAGATCGGGGTAGTTTGCCCCACCGCTCGGCCGCCAGCTGAGGAAACCCACCTTCCACGGTTGTCCGGTGTCGTCGCGGACGACTCGGTCAATTTCCTTCACGACATCCTCGCCGGTCGATTGGTGACGGTGCTGCAGTCGATAGCAGGGGCGGGACTCGAACCCGCGACCCCGGCATTATGAGTGCCGTGCTCTAACCAGCTGAGCTACCCTGCCAGGAATCCAAAACGGCCGGCCCTTTTGGGACCGGCCGTCGCATAGCGGGGGCGGGATTTGAACCCGCGACCTTCGGGTTATGAGCCCGACGAGCTACCAGGCTGCTCCACCCCGCGATAGTGGCTGTAACCTAGTCCCTTTTGGCAGACGGGTCAAGCTTCAGCCGAGGGAGGAATGAGGACCAAGGCGTGAGGAACGTTCCGTCAATTCCCTCACTCCTCAGTCCTCGTTCCTCGTGTCGACATGCCAACTCACGGCTCCGCGAACCGATACAAGAGCTCCTTCTCCCCCTTCACCATCCCGAACTCCTCGCGCGCGATACGCTCTTGCGCCGCGGCGTCGGTACGGATCGCGCGCTTGCGGCGCTCGAGCGAATCGACCAACCGCGCGAGCGAGTCGATTCGCGACTGCAGCCGCTCGCGCCGCGAGCGCTGCGTGATGAGATCCCACGTGCCGTACTCCCCACCCTGCACCGCGAACACGACAATGCCGAGCACGATCACCGCGAGCACCACCCGCTTCGCGCGAGTCTTCGCGACGCTCTTCGCCATCACAGGCCGTAGATGGCGCCTCCGGGATACTCCGCGGCATCGTCGAGCTGTTCCTCGATGCGGAGCAGCTGGTTGTACTTGGCCACCCGGTCGCTGCGCGACGCCGAGCCCGTCTTGATCTGGCCGGCCGATGTCGCAACCGCGAGATCGGCAATGAACGTGTCCTCGGTTTCGCCCGACCGGTGGGAGATGACCGACAGATACCCCGCCGACCGCGCGAGCTCGATCGCTTCCAGCGTTTCGGTGAGCGTGCCGATCTGATTGACCTTCACGAGAATCGCGTTCGCGACACCGCCCTCGATCCCGCGCGCCAGGCGATCGGTGTTGGTCGCGAACAGATCGTCGCCGACGAGCTGCACGCGATCGCCCAGTGCCTTCGTCAGCGCCTCCCAGCCCTTCCAGTCATCCTCGCCGAGCCCGTCCTCGATCGACACGATCGGGTAGTTCTCCAGCCATTTCTGGTAGAGCTCGATCATCCCCTCCGCGCTTCGCGTCTTCGCCCCGCTCTTCTTGAAGACGTAGTCGCCCCCTTGGTGCAGCTCGGACGCAGCCACGTCGAGCGCGAGCGCGATTTGCTTCCCTGGCGCGTAGTTCGCCTTCTCGATCGCCTCGATGATGACCTTCAGCGCTTCCTCGTCGTCGGCGAGGTTCGGCGCGAAGCCTCCTTCGTCCCCGACCCCGGTCGCCAGCTTCCGCTTCACGAGTACCTTCTTCAGCGAGTGGAACACCTCGGCGCCCATGCGCAGCGCCTCGGCGAAGCTCGTCGCGCCAACGGGCACGATCATGAACTCCTGGAAGTCGACGGTGTTCGTCGCATGTGCCCCGCCGTTGAGAATGTTCATCAGTGGTACGGGGAGCGTGCGCGAGAGCGGATGTCCCAGGTAGCGCCAGAGCGGCAGCCCGAGGTCGTCCGCGGCGGCGCGGGCAGTCGCCATCGAAACGGCAAGGATGGCGTTGGCGCCGAGCTTCGCCTTGTTGGGCGTGCCGTCGAGATCGATGAGCGCACGATCGATCGCGATCTGGTCGGAGGCGTCCATCCCGAGCACCGCCGGCGCGATGGTGTCCTCGATGTTCCGTACCGCCTTGAGCACGCCCTTCCCGCCATACCGCTCGCTATCGCCATCGCGCAGCTCGATCGCCTCGTGCTCGCCGGTGGACGCGCCACTGGGCACCGCCGCGCGACCGGCGGCCCCGCTGGCGAGTGTGACGTCACACTCGACGGTAGGATTGCCTCGAGAATCGAGAATTTCGCGGGCTGCCAGATCGAGAATGGTCGTCATGCGGTCCCGGTTGAGTGCCTCGGAAGGAGGAAGGCCTGTAGTTATTCACTTCGAGCATCGGCGTCAATCTCCTCCACAGCACTACCCATGCTGTGGATGCCAAACTCCTCGAGCGCGCCGGCCATGCGGCTCCATACCGTCTGCATCAGCGTGTCACGGTCCGCATACGTGAGCCCGGTCGTCGGGATGGGATCGAGAAAGTAGATGTCGATGACGCCGGGGCGGATGCGAAACGAGCCCTTGGGCTGAATGGCGATCGTGCCATGGATGATCGTCGGGACGATGGGCACGTGGGCGGCGATGGCGAGGACGAACGGTCCCTTCTTGAACGGACGCAGCTCATACGTGTATCCGCGCGTTCCCTCCGGATACACGACGACTGAGAGGCCTTCCTTCACATCGCGCGCGGCGGTCTCGTAGGCGAGGAACGCCGCTTTGCGGTTCCGCCGGTCGATCTCGATGCCCGCCGTCGCGCGTATGGCGGGCCCGAAGATCGGGAGCTTGAACAGCTCCTTCTTGGCAATGAACCGATATCGCGGAAGGTACGACGCCAACGCGAACACGTCGAACCAGCTGACGTGATTCGCGACGTACACACGCGCCTCGTTGCGGGGAACGTTCTCGGCACCATGAACGCGCACCCGGACGCCCGCGGCGCGAAGGTTCGCCTTGCACCACAGCCGCGGGATGCCCTCGTAGATCCATTTCGCGCCTCGAACGCGCAGCGCGGATGCGATGATCACGATCAGCCCCATCCAGACCGTGTTCACGAACATCACCGCCAGCACGAAGAGCGCGCGCATTATTGCGAAAAGTGGTCGTACCCGGCAGGAGACGCAACGCGCTCTCCCCCGATGAGCAGATCCACGCCGGCGTCGCCCTGCTCGACCGCGCCGATACGTGTGAGCGAGAGCCCGAAGGTCCGTTGAAAGGCGACCGCGTCGAACGGCGTCCGGGCCGCCACGAGGAGCTCGTACTCCTCGCCGCTCCGTTGCGCGGTGGATACATCGGCGCCGGAGATCCGCGGCACCGCGTCCGCCTCGATCGTGATGCGAACGCCACTGGCGGCGGCGAGGTGAGCGGCGTCCCCACCCAATCCGTCGGAGATGTCGATCCCCGCCGTCGCGCCGGCGGCGGCGAGCCACTGGGCCTCGCGGATTCGCGGGACCGGCCGGGCAAACCTCGCTCTCGCCTCGGGCGTTGGCTGCCGTCCTTCGCTCCAGGCGGCGAGCGCGAGCGCGGGTCCGCCGAGCTGGCCCGTCACCCATATCGTGTCTCCCGGGTGCGCGCCACTCCGCCGCAATGGAGCGGCGGCGGCGCCGAGGACGGTCAGCGTGAGGGCGAGCGGCGCGCCGTTGGTGAGGTCTCCCCCAACGATCGGCGCGCCCGCCGCGGATGCGGCCGCGGCAATCCCCTCCGCGAGCGCGCCCAGCTCGTCGAGCCACGGCGGAGGAAGCGTCAACGCCACCAGCACGCCTAACGGCTTCGCCGCCATCGCGGCCAGGTCGCTCAAGGCGGCGGCCGTCGCCCGCCAGCCGATCTCCTCCGGCGACAGCCATTCGCGGCGAAAGTGCACGTCCTCGAGTGACGTGTCGGTGCTCACGACGAGCTGCTCGCCCGGTGGCACGTCGAGCGTCGTGGCGTCGTCGCCGATGCCGCGGGCCCGGTCGCCCCACCGCGACATCATCACACGCACGAGATCGAACTCTCGCCCGGGTCCGAGGGACGTTTCGTCGCTCATGGCGGCATCCCGTCGGACCGGCGGCGAATCCTGACGAGGCCATCGCGCGTTCCAATCCACGCGACGTCGCGCGCCAGGGCAAGGCTGGTGGCGGCCGACGGCAGGGTCACCCCGATCGGCATCAACGACGACCGCCCGCTCGCCCGGTGAATCGCCAGGGCTCCTCCCTCCCCGGCCAGCCAGATCGCCTGCGCATCCATGGCCATCCGCTCCACGCGTCCGAGCGCCGCTACGTTCGCGGCGCGCGGTGGCAGCACGCGCCGCGCGCGGACGTCGATCTCGATGAGGTCGGTCTCGGTGGCGACGACGAGAATCGTGTCGGCGCGCGCGAGCGCCCAGACCGCACGCGAGAGGCGCGCATCGTCCACCGTGATCCGGCGCGGCACGCTGTCGGGCGCGGCGAGCGCGAGCACCCCGGCGTCCGAGGCGATCCAGAGCGTGTCCGCCCACTGCGCCAGGTCGTGAATGGGGACGCGCGGTCCCACGGGCCGCGCCGACCGCTCGATCCGCGCGAGCCCCGCCGTCGTCCCGGCCCACGCTCCGTCGCTGCGGACGACGACGCTCGTCACGACATCCGAGGGGAGCCCATCCACGACGTCCCACCGGTCAAGGTCGTCGCCCGCACTCAGAGACAGGCGCAACAGCCCGCGCGTCGTCGCCGCCCACGCCTGTTGATCGTGGATCGCTAGCGCGTTCACGCGCGCACCGTCGAACGGGCGGGAGGGCGGACCATCGAGCCATCGCCACCGCTGAAGGTCGTCCGACGCGAACACGAGCCCGCCTCTCCGTCCCGGTGACCCCCGGCCACCGGACCACACGCCGTCGGCCGCGAGCGCCAGCGCGCCCACGCCCGGGTCCAATAGCCCGAATGGAAGGTGCTCGGCGCGGTTAAAGGCCGGGTCCACACGATACAGCCCGTTGCCGTAGGTGCCTAACCACACCTCACTGCGACCCGGCGCCAAGGTCGCCGCGCTCGCCTGCCACTGCTCGAGGTCGTCGCCGCGCGTCAGTAACGGCAGGAACGTCTCGAGCGAGGGATACTCCCGAAAGACATCGCGACTGGTCGGGGAGCGGAGCCGGTCTTCGGACGGCGGGACGGCGCCCGGGGCGATGCTCGTGCCCCCGGTGCGTGCAACACGCACGATCGATCCACCCATGCGCACGTATGCCCCCGCGCCGAGGTCGCGGCGATCGAAGAAGATCTCCTCCGGCATGCCCCCGAGCGACGCCGTCACCGCATAGTCGACGCGCGGCCGGTAGTAGACGACCCGCCCGCGCGTCGCCACCCACACCGCGTCCTCGGTCGGGTCGGCGGCGAGCACCACCGCGGACTGGCGGAAGGCCCCGTCCACCGGCAGCTCGAGCGGCGGCAGCCATGCGCGAAACAGCGCGTCGTAGATGATCACGCCGCGCGGCGACGCGGCGAACACGAGCCGCTCCCCCGCGGTCACCTGTGAAATCTCGTTGTGCGCGCCGATCACGACGAGCTCATCGCGGCGCGCGGTGGTGAGCGACGGCGGGCGCCCTTCGCCCGCGCCCCCGCCGGCGCACGCGACGAGCGCGACGACGGCCGCCAGCCGCCACGGCGTCATGCTTCGGCGACCGCGGGCAGCTCGAGAATCGCCGGATACGACGGCGGAGGAGGAGCGAAGCTCCACGCGAGCTCCAGTCCCTCCAGCACCCTCGAGAGGGGAACTCCGCGCGGAGCGCGCCCGCGGGTCGCGATCTCTCCGGCTCGGCCATGCACCCACGCCGCACACGCCCCGGCGACGAAGGGATCGGACACGCGAGCCAGCAGCGACGCCGAGATCCCCGCCAGAAGATCTCCGCTTCCGGCCGCCGCCAGCGCGGGTGTTCCACTGGCGCTCACCATCGTGCGCCCGTCCGGCGCCGTGATGATCGTCGGAACACCCTTCATCACCAGCGCGGCCTGCGTAACCCGAGCGAGCCGTGCCGCGGCGGCGTACCGGTCACCAGCCACCGCCTCACTGTTCTCGCCGAGGAGGCGCGATGCCTCGGCCAGGTGTGGCGTGAGCAACGCCGGGCGGCCGGCACAGAGCCTGCCTAACGCGGCAGCCTCCCCGGCGAAGACGTTCAAGCCGTCGGCGTCGATGACGACCGGACCGCGCCAGTGGCCGAGAACGTCGCGGGCCACTTGCCGCGTCTCGTCGGTGGCGCCGAGCCCCGGACCCAACAGCACCACGTGCGCCCACGAGGAGAGCGTCGTGTGCGTCGCGTCGCGTCCTTCGGCGTCGACGGGCCACGCGTGCGCGAGCGCGTACGGCTCCGCTTCCTGGACAATGGCCAGCGAGTCGCGCGGCACGACGAGCCGCACGAGCCCAATGCCACTCCGCATCGCTGCCCGCGCCGCGAGTACGGCCGCACCCGTCATTCCACCACCACCACCGACGATCGCCAATCGCCCGCGTACGCCCTTGTGCGCATCGGCCGCAATGGGGGGAACCATGTCCCGAACCCAATGCTCGCGGACGAGCTCGGGCAAGCCATCGGATCCCTCTCCGAGACCGATGTCGAGCACGACGATCGTTCCGCAGGCAGATCGGGCCGACAGCAGGCCCCGCTTGAGCGCGGCGAAGGTGAGCGTGAGGTCGGCGCGAACGGCGGTGGTGCCCTCTCCGGTGTCGGCATCGACGCCGCTCGGCACATCCAGCGCGACGACCGTGGCACCGTGTGCGCGCGCCCCTGCGATCGTGTCGATCGCGCTG
>DATBIU010000192.1:0-7719 GCA_036556765.1 Gemmatimonadaceae bacterium
AAGGGGTCCAAGGGAGCAAGGGGATCGAGGGGCGCGCGCCCCCTGGTCCCCATGTTCCCTTGGGTCCCCTGGAGCCCTTCAGCTTCTCCGCAGCGGCACTCCCTCCGTGGTCTCCAGGCGCTTCGCGGCCACCCAGTCGTGACCGTCACGCGCCAGCTCCTCGAGGTCGGCCGGCATGGTCGCGCGAACCGGGGCCACCAGACGGCCATGCTGTCGAAGCGCCCGCGCTGCGGCCTCGGCCTGCCCCGCATGGCGCGCGTCGAGCGCGATCCCCCGTGCCGCGCCGGGGCGAATCGGAATCGATCCGTCGGTGCGCACGAGCGAAATGCCGTTGCCACTGGTCAGCGCCACTGGTGTGTTGAGCACGAGGAGCTCCACGCCCTCGGCCACCGTGCGGAGCGCGGGAGCGGCATGGCCCCACTCGCCCGCCAGCACGACGAACCCGCCCGGCGTCGTTAGGTCGAGCAGGGCGGCCATGCGCATCGCCATCCCTTCGTCCCCCGAAGGATCGGGGAGCGGCGTGGAATCGGGAATCGGCGTCGTGCCGTCGCGTGTCTGAAAATCGACGACGCCATCGCGAATGGGATAGCGTGCGCTGCACGAGGGGCACCCGAGCAGCCCGCGTCGAATGTCGCGCCCCACCATCTCGAGCGTGGAGGCGACCAGCCACGTAAACTCGTGGGGACGCGGGCAGCGCAGCGACTCTACGAGCTCGATGAACATGGCTCCTCGTCAGGCCGGAGAGAGACGGAGCTCATCGACGTTGACATCGACGGGCCGGGTGACGGCGAACAGGATGGCATCGGCGACGGCGCCGGCCTGGAGCATGCCCTCGCGGGCGGGGAAACGCGTCCCGGGCGCGCCCTCGACGGCGTCCCAGAGCGCGGTGTCGGTGGGGCCGGGCGACACGAGCGTCGTCCGGACTCCACTGCCCCGCAGCTCCTCCCGGAGCACCGCGTGCAGCGCGCGCAACCCGAACTTGCTCGCCGAGTACGCTCCGTTCTCGGGGTAGATGGCGCGGTCGGCGACCGATCCGACCGACACGACGTGACCGTGTCCTCGGGATCGCATTTCGGGAAGAAAGGTGCGCGTCACGACGAAGGGGGCCACCAGGTTCGCTTCGATGAGCGCGGCGAACTGCGCCGGCGCGGTTTCGTCGACACGGGCCAGCTGGAACGCGCCGGCGGCGTTGACGAGCACGTCGGGAGCGCCACCGAGCTCGTCGATGATGCGCGCGGCGGCGCGGGTGAGCGAATCGCGTTTCGTGACGTCACAGGGAATCGCGACGGAGTCGTGGCCAATCTCGCGGACGGCGTCCTGCAGCGCCTCCCTGCCCCGGGCGAGCAGCGCCACGCGCGCGCCCGCGCCGGCCAGCCTCTGCGCGGTGGCGCGGCCAATCCCGCGTGATCCGCCCGTGACGACCGCCGTGCGTCCGGCGAGGGGCGCCGTCACCGCAGCGTCGTGGAGCTGCCATGCGCCAGCTGGAGGAACTCATCGCGCGTCCTGGCATCGGAGCGGAAGGAGCCGCGCAGCGCGCTGGTGATCGTCTTCGAGTTCTGCTTCTCGACGCCGCGCATCATCATGCACAGGTGGTACGCCTCGATCACCACGCCCACGCCGCGGGGCGCGAGGACATCCTGGATGGCCTGGGCGATCTGCTCGGTGAGCCGCTCCTGCACCTGGAGACGACGCGCGAAGACCTCGACGATCCGCGGGAGCTTCGACAGCCCGACGATGTGCCCATCGGGGATGTAGGCGATGTGCGCCTTCCCGAAGAACGGAAGCAGGTGGTGCTCGCACAGCGAATACAGCTCGATGTCACGCACCATCACCATGCTCTCGTGCGCCTCGGCGAACACGGCGTTGCCGACGACCTGGTCGACGTCGAGCGCATATCCTCGCGTGAGCCAGGTCAGCGCGTTGGCGACGCGGGCGGGAGTGCGCAGAAGCCCTTCGCGGGTTGGATCTTCTCCCACCAGCTCGAGGAGGCGCCGCACGAGCGACTCGAACTCGGCGTTGTGCGCGGGGCCCGGGTCGAGGTCCAGGCCGGCGTCGAATTCGGCGAGCTCGAGGGAGCCCGCATCCACGCGGCGGTCACTCAGCGCCGTGGCAGTGGGTTTCGCGCGTCGCGCGTTCGCGCGCGCACGCGAGTTTCGTCGTTGAGTCACGAAGCGATCGGGGTGTGGCGTGATTCGCGATGGCGGCGAGCGGGGGCATCCGGCACAGCTTGAGTCGACCGCGATGCACCTCTAACTTGACGCACGCTTCGCCGCAGGCATGACCCCTATCTGGATGGCTCACATTTGAAAGTCAAGCTTCTCCTCGCTGCCATCCTGCAGGGTGCATCGAGCGCGTGGGCGGCGGTCTGGACGTTCCCCAGCATTCTGTTCAGCGCGTTCATGATCGCCTGGGGGGCCGAGGCGGCGCAGTTCATGATCTCGCAGGGGCTCGCCCTCGCCATCCTCGCGTGGCTGCAGACGCTCCCCGAGTTCGCGGTCGAAGCCGTGATCGCGTGGGAGGCCGGCAACGATCCCGTGCAGTGCTTCGTCGCGAATCCTCCCGTCGGGTGTCATTCGCATCTCGCGATCGCGAACTACACGGGCGCCATCCGCCTGCTCATCGGGCTGGGCTGGCCGATGATCTATTTCGTGGCGGCGTTTTACCGCCGAAAGCAGGGCGCGGCGCTTCGCGCGATTCAGCTCGATGATGAGCACTCCGTAGAGGTGCTCGCCACCATCCCACCGGTTCTCTACTTCTTCTGGGTGTGGTACAAGGGCTCGCTCGGCCTGGTCGATGCGGGGGTGCTGATTCTCATGTACGTGGGGTACCTCGCCATCCTCTGGCGGTTTCCGCCACAGGAGCAGGAGAACCTCGCCGATGCGCCCGCTCCGGCGCGCTGGGCATACACGCGCCCGGGGGCGTGGCGCCACGCCACGATCATCGGCTTTTTCGCCGTGGGGGGCGTGCTGCTCTACTTCACCGCGCACCCGTTCCTGAACTCGATGCTCGCGCTGGCGTTGTCGCTGGGCATCAGCCAGTTCGTGTTCGTGCAGTGGGTGGCGCCGTTCCTCAGCGAGTTCCCGGAGAAGGTGTCCGCCTTTGCGTGGGCGCGCCGCGTCACGCACGCGCCGATGGGCCTCATGAACATGCTGTCGAGCAACGTGAACCAATGGACGGTGCTGGCCGCGATGATCCCGATCGTCTTTTCCGTCGCGCGCGGCGAGCCGTCGGCGTTGCCATTCGATGGCGAGCAGCGGATGGAGATCCTGCTGACGATCATGCAGAGCGTCGTCGCGGTGCTACTGCTCTCGAACATGCGCTTCGAATGGTGGAACGCGACGCTGCTCTTCACGCTGTGGCTCGTGCAGTTCCTTCGCGCGACCTGGCGCGAGGAGATCACCGTGATCTACGCGGCGTGGGCGGTGGGCCTGCTGATCTGGTTCGTGATGCGGCCGCCGGAAGCGCCGAGAGTGTTCTTCCGAATGATGCGACGCGGACCTCGCACCCCGGCATGACGAACGAGCCCCGCCTTTCGACGGGGCTCGCACAGTGGGGAACGAAGAGGATTTTTGAAGCCCATCCGAATGTATGAGGTCCTCACCACACTTCCGCCTTCCCCGCACTGGGGCGTGACGTCCGCATGAATATCGAACCCACCCGAGTGGACTTGTTGGCTCAAAAATTAGAGCTCTCCGTCCCTTTCGAGACTATCGACGCCGCACCCGCGTTGCCGCAACGGCGCGCCATCGCTAGTCATTTGCCAATCTAGAGACGACTCAGAGGCCAGTCAATCACATGGATGTCTGGATGATCGCCGCCATCGCGATGCTCGTGGTCTGGGCCGTCGGTACGTTCGCGTTCGCGGGCCCGGGCTGGATTCATCTCCTGCTCACCGTCGGCCTCTCGCTACTCATTTGGCGGATCGTCGCTCGCGGGGTGCCTGACGAGGCGGGGCGTCGCGAGCGGCGGTGATCGATCCCACCGGCTTGGCGACGCGACCGGTCACCGCGGTGGCCGAGCAGCCGTTGCCCGAGCGGAGTCTACAAGGTCACTTCGTGCTCGTCACCGGAGCCGCGGGGTTCGTGGGAACGCACGTGTGCCGCCAGCTCACCCGGCGCGGCGCACGCGTTCGCGGGCTGGTCCGATCGCCGGCGAAGGCGGCGGAACGACTTGCGCCGATGCCGGTGGAGCTGCACATCGGCGACCTCCGCGACGCGACCGTCGTACGGCGCGCCATGCAGGGATGCGACGCGGTCGTCCATCTCGCCGCCATCGCGATCGAACGACGTGGGCAGACCTATGAGGACGTCAACGCCGGAGGGACGCAGCAGGTGCTCGACGCCATGCAGGCCAGCGGCGTTGGGCGGCTGGTGCACATGTCTCAGAACTTCGCCGCCAGCACATCGCCCTATCGCTTTCTCCGCAGCAAGGGAATCGCCGAGGACGCAGTGCGCGCGAGTGAAGCCGAGTGGACGATCCTCCGGCCGTCGGTCATCTTCGGCCGCGAGGATGAGTTCGTGAACGTGCTCGCACGACTGGTACGGCTGTCACCGCTCGTCTACCCGCTCCCTGGGGGTGGTGGCTCGCGCTTTCAACCCGTGGCGGTCGACGATGTGGCACGCGCGGTCGCGGGAGCGCTCGAGAACAACGCTACGATCGCGAGATCGTACGGGCTCGGCGGGCCGGCACGCCTCACGCTGCGGCAGATGGTCGAGCGCGTGCTGGTGGCGATGGATGCCAAACGTTTGCTTCTCCCCGTGCCGAGTGGGGTGCTTCGCCCGCTCGTGGCCATGGCGCAGCGATTGCTGCCGAATCCTCCCGTGACCACGGAATTGCTGGATCTGCTCGCGGTCGACAACGTCGTGGACGGGAACGCCCTGCGCGAGAGGTTCGGCATCGTGCCGACGCCGTTCGCGCCCGAGGAGCTGGTCTACCTCGCGGACATCACGGCGCGCGACGCGCTGCGAGCACTGCTTGGCCGCTGAGCGGTGCGGGATGTGCCATGCGAATTCGAGGCGCGGCGCCGACGGTCTTCGAGGCCGAAGATCGTGCGCCACGGGCACGTGCGGTTCACGGATGACTCATGGTCGCGGTACACCAGGAAGCGAATCTCGACCGGTTGGCGGCGCTCATCGACGCCGCGGCCTCGCGCGCCGATGACCGCGCCGCGCTGTTCGATTTCGTCCTCGCGATCGGCGACCTGTGGGATCGCCTGGGGCTTCGCGACCCCTTCGTCGATGCGCAGCTGAGCGACACGCAGAGCCGCGGGCGCCTGGCGCAGGTGGCCCGCGATGGCACACGCGAGATGGAGCAGGAGCGGGAGCGGCTCGCCTTCTACGCGCTGCGCACGCTGGCCGCGTTGCAGACCGTCATCGAGGAGTGGCGACGCCGGCCCGCGCTGCGCACCGCCTGGATGAACCGTTAGGCGTGGGGCGGCCCGTCGCCCGCATCGAAGCGCGGGCCGGCACCGCTGTCCTCCAGCCGCTCCACATCGGGTGGCTCGTGCGCCTCGCGCTCGCGCAGAGGCGCCGGATGATCGACGACGACCTGCACCGCCAACGCGCCGTCGGAGACGGACCGGCCGTTCGTGTCGTCGCGAAGTCGCTCGACCCGCTCGCGTATGGCGTCGGCTTGATCCGCGTCCCGCCCCACCAGCAAGAGCCGGTACTGCGTTCGCCCCGATGAGGCGATGAGGTCCGACTTTCGGAACTCGTGGCACAGTCCGAAGGTGAAGCGCCGCGACGCCGTCTCGTCGCCCCCCTCGACGAATATCCGAATGGTTCGCACCCGCCCACCGTGGCGCGCCGCGCGCCGCTCCTCCCAATCGCGAACGAGCCGGAAATAGAGCAGGCTCGGGAGCCCCGTACCCGGGTCTGTCAGCGTGCGTAAGAGCAGTCCGTTCTCGAGCTCGTGGTCGACGGCCATGCGCCTCTGGAGGAAGTCGATTCGCCACCCGAGAATTGCACGATGCCTGCCAATGGTGCTCGCCGTTAGGTGGAGGGCGCAGGCGGGTCGAACGACTCCCGAGACCGGAAACAGTTGTGATGTCCGTCACCTCCAGGCATTAACCCTGCAGACGTGCCGTCGACCGCTCCGGAATGCGCGGCCGGACCGCGCGGTGCGGGTACGCGACGGCTGGAGGTTGGCGGTGGGGTATCGGGAGTTCGTCGACGAGGCTGGAACGCGATGGCGAGTATGGGACACGTATCCGGTCGCGGCCAACACGCTGCGTTCCGTGTCTCCGGGCTACGCCGAGGGATGGCTCACATTCGAGTGCGAGGACGAGCGACGCCGGCTCGCCCCCATTCCGCCCGACTGGGACCGCGTGAGCGGAGGGCTCATCGAGCATTGGTGCGCGCGGGCGCTGCGAGTTCGGGGATCGCCGCGCGAGGAGCCGCCAACAGAGACTCGTCACTCGCGCGAGCCGCGCGGGTCAGTCGCGTCGCGCAACGAGCCGTAACAGCGCTGTCACAGAGGACACAGAGACGTTGCACAGAGACTCACAGAGAACTGCAACTGCGAAAGGCTTCTCCAAAAAGCACTCGCAGTTGCAGTTCTCTGTGAGTCTCTGTGAATGTCTCTGTGTCCTCTGTGCTACCGCTGTTACGGCTCGTTGCGCGATGAACAGAACCGAGCACCACCGACCGGCTAGATCTCCCAGTTCGACCACACGATCCCGCGCTGCGGTGGGCGCTCGGGCATGTCGGCGAGCGTCATTCGCAGATCGGTCCATCGCACGCGGGCACCGAGGTCGACGAGCGCCTGATACGCGCCGATGAACGCCGTCTGCACACGGAGCGCCACGCGACGCGTTCCACTGCGGCGGGCGTAGTCCATCAGCACGTCCGCGAGCCGTGGCAGGTCCTCCTCCCGCTCGACCGCCAGCTTGAGCACCCGCATCTCCTCACGAACACGCCCCTCGACCAGGGGCGCCGTGTGGCAGAGCGCAAACCCGAGCAGTCGGTTACGCTCCCGCAGGAGCACGGTGTCGCCCAGCGCCAGCTGATCGGTGAGCACGATCTCTCGCGTGAAATCGAATCCCGGAGCGAGACGGTTCGCGAGCGCGCGACATTCCTCGATCGCTTCGTCCTTGTCGGCTGGCGGGAGGCGACCGAGCAAGCTCGGACCGGTGCCAAGCAGTCCAGCGTCCAAGGTGAGCGTGATCGTCAAGCGCCCGGGCACGAACCCGAGCGCGGAGTAGAATCCGATGTTGTCCATCGTGCGAGGCATCGTCTCGAGCCCGATCGTGGCTGCACCGGCCGACCGCAGCCATTCGACCCCGCCGCGAACGATCTCCTTGCCGAGTCCCACGCCCTGCCAGTCGGGCCGCACCGCCAGCGGTCCCATCCACCCCTCGACCCCCGAACGGTGCGCAATGTTGAATGCCACGATCTCGTCGCGCTCATCGCGCCAGACGAGCGCCCCTCCGTCGGCATCCTCGATCGCGTAGCGCCAGATCGCGGGATTGAGGAACGGAACGCGCACACCGACCATGCCGTCGCGGCGATAGCGCTCGCTGAACGCGTCGCTGAAGACCTGATTCAGTCCCGCGATGTCCTGAAGTCCGGCGGGGTGGGGACCGTCGGCCTGCTGGTGCGTCCGCCAGGTGCGCGCGGTAGCCATCAGTCGCCGGCCCCCGCTTCCTCGTACACTTCATCACTCGCGACCGCGGGCGTGGCGAGGTCGGGGAGCTCGACCGCTTGCTGCTCGACAACGGAG
>DATBIU010000193.1:0-8787 GCA_036556765.1 Gemmatimonadaceae bacterium
CGTGAGCACCTCGAGCACCTCGAGCACCTCGCTCTACTCCCCCCTTCGCCTCCCGACGACCAACCTTCCGAGCACGAGGAGCACCGCCGCGCCCACGGTCGCGATGCCGATCGAGCGCAGGTTGAATGTGCCCCCCGTCACACGTCCCCATCCGAAGAACGTGCCGAGCCATCCGCCGATGAACGCACCGGCGATGCCGAGTACGATCGTGATGATGCAGCCGGAAGGATCACGCCCCGGAACGAGGAACTTGGCGAGCGCTCCGGCCACGAGCCCGAGCAGGATCCAGTAGAGCCAGAGTGGCAAGGCGTGCGCGAGGAGAGTTGGTGGGAAGGTGCTGCCTGATCGCGGATTGCGGACTACGGAATGATATCCATCCGCAGTCCGCAATCCGCAATCCCTACGGTGTCCGCCGCACGGCGACCCTGTAGATCCAGAGCAGCAGCATCGCGCCGACGATGGCGAGCACGATACTCCACACCGAGAAGCCGCTGAGCCCGCGATCCGCGATCAGATTGCCGAGGAACCCGCCCAGAAACGCTCCGACGATACCGATGAGAATGGTCACGATGAAGCCACCGGGGTCGTTGCCCGGCATGAGAGCTTTCGCGATCGCGCCCGCGATGAGACCGAGCACGATCCAGGCGATGATACTCATGCGTATCCTCCGTGGTGACGGGTGCCGGCCCGTGGACTCGAGCCGCGCCTATGAAAGGCAACTGCCAGTGCGTCGTCCTGCCCCACGCGGTACGCAACCCGCGTACCATGTTCGAGTGGTCGCGTTGACCCGCTGAATGCGCGACGATAGCATCCTGATGCATGCCCGGCGCCGAATTTCACGAAGAAGACGTTCTCGGAAAGGCCTACGACGGGCGCCTCATGCGGCGCCTCCTCGTCTATCTCGGCCCATACCGCGCGCTTCTCGTCGGCGCCATCGCGATCCTGCTCGCCGAGGCCGTGATCGCGCTCGCGGGCCCGCTCTTCACGCGCGAGGTGATCGACGTCGCACTCCCCGCGCGCGACGGCGGCCTCGTGGTGCGGCTGGCGTTGCTCCTCGCCGGCACGCTGGTGCTCCAGTTCGCGCTCGAATACGCGGGCACCATTCTCACGAGCCTGCTCGGCCAACGCGTGATGCGCGATCTGCGGATGCAGATCTTCACCCACTTGCAGCGCCTCTCGATCCCGTTCTTCGATCGCACGCCAGTGGGGCGGCTCATCACGCGCGTGACGTCCGATGTCGAGGCGTTGAACGAGCTGTTCACCGCCGGCGTCGTCGCCGGTGTCGGCGACCTGTTCACGCTGGCCGTCATCAGCGTCGTCATGCTGGTCATCGATTGGCGCCTCGCGCTCGCGGCGTTCGCGGTCATCCCGTTCGTCCTCATCACGTCGCACGTGTTCAGGAAGAACGTGCGCGACGCCTATCGAGACATCCGCACGCGGCTCGCGCGCATCAACGCTTTCCTCCAGGAACGGCTCACCGGAATGCGCGTCGTGCAGCTGTTCGGTCGCGAGGCCGATGAAGCGCGACGCTTCGACGACGCGAACCGCTCGCACCTCGATGCGCACCTCCGCTCGATCCGGATCTACGCGCTCTACTTCCCCGCGATCGAGGTGCTGACGTCGGTGGCACTCGCGAGCCTCATCGTGTCCGGTGCCGATCGGGTGGCGGCGAACACGCTCACCGTCGGCACCGTGGCCGCCTTCCTCCAGTTCGTGCGCCGCTTTTTCCAGCCGCTCCAGGACCTCTCCGAGAAATACAACATCCTTCAGGGGGCGATGGCGTCGTCGGAGAGAATTTTTCAGCTACTGGATACGCAGCCGACGATTGCGGACTGCGGATTGCGGATTGCGGGTGTCACCCCATCAGCAGTCCGCAATCCGCAGTCCGCAGTCACGGTTCACTTTGACGATGTCTGGTTCGCCTACGCCGAGCCCGAATGGGTCCTCAAAGGCGTCAGCTTTCGTGCGCGCCCGGGCGAGACGGTCGCGCTCGTCGGTCACACCGGGGCGGGGAAGACGACGATCATCTCGCTGCTGCTGCGATTCTACGATCCGCAGCGCGGACGCATAACGATCGCGCTCGGAGACGGGTCGCCGACCGACATCCGTGAGCTGCCGCTCGACGCGCTGCGTGCCCTCATCGGCTACGTCCAGCAGGACATCTTCCTGTTCGCGGGGGACGTCGCCAGCAACATTCGACTCTCCGCCCCGCTCACCGACGATGAGCTCGTGGCCGCTGCGACGCAGGTGGGTGCGGACCGGGTGATTCGCCGTCTGTCGGGCGGGTACCGCCACGAGCTCGGCGAGCGCGGGGCGTCGGTGAGCGTCGGAGAGCGGCAGCTGCTGTCGTTCGCGCGGGCCATCGCCGCGGACCCCGCGCTGCTCCTGCTCGACGAAGCGACGAGCGCGGTCGACAGCGAGATCGAGGCCGAGATTCAGCGCGCGCTGGCGGTGCTGATGGCGGGGAGGACGACGATCGCCGTCGCGCACCGGCTCAGCACGGTGATGCGTGCGGACGAGATCCTCGTGCTGCACCATGGGACGATTCGCGAGCGCGGCACCCATCGCGAGCTCCTGGCGCGCGGAGGCCTGTACGACCGCCTCTTTCGGCTTCAGGCCGGGCTGGCCGCCGGGCATCGCGAGCCCGCGCGCGCCGGCTAACGTGCTTGCCAGCGGCCCCGGGCCCCGCGTAGCTTCCCCCCTGAAGCGCACGCGAAGGGATGCGTCGCGTCTCGCATCCGCCCCGTTCGCGCGTTTCGGCGCCGACCCCCACGCCATGCCCTATCTCCAACTCGACGGACAACGCATCACGCTCGAGATCGGGGAAGTCACAATTGGCTCCAGCCCGGGAGCCACCGTGAACGTGGCGGGGGCGGGCGAAGCCTCGGCAATCCTGCGCGTCGGCCCAGACCTCCAATCCAGCGTGCGCCGCGCCGGCGAATCGGCGGTGCGCGTCAACGGCGTGCAGCTCGGTGCCGAACCGACACCGCTGATCCACGGTGACAAGATCGAGATCGGCGAGGCCGAGCTGTTCTTCGGTGACGATCGCATGGCGGGGAGCACGCAGTACATCTCGGCCGCGAATCTCCCGCAACGACCAGACGCTCCCGCGCGTCCCGTGCGCCGAACGCGTGCTTCGGGCGGGCGTCTGGTGTCGCTCGTCGACGGTCGCGAGTACGCGGTGCCCGCCGAAGGACTCGTCATCGGACGGGATGCATCGTGCGACGTCGTCGTGCCGACCGCCGAAGTGTCGCGCCGGCATGCGCAGATCGCCCCGGCCAACGAGGGGTACGTCGTCAAGGACACCAGCACCAACGGCGTGTTCGTGAACGGGGAACGGGTCGCGGTGACGCAGCCGCTCGGTCGCGGCGACATCGTTCGCGTGGGGAACGAGGATTTTCGGTTTTACGCCGATCTCGTGGTCGACGCGACCCCTCCGGACGTGACGCCGACGCCCGCGGAGCCCGCGGCGGCCGCGGAGGCTGCGCGCGTGGCAGCGGCGGTGCGGGCGGCGTCACGGCCCGAGCCCCCTCCGGAGGCACCAGCGGCACCAGCGGCTCCAGTGAGCGGAGCGGGGGCGCCCACCCCGATCGTCGCACCGCGCAGCGTGACGACACCCCCGGCCTCCGGCCGTCCCGTGCTCGCGACGCTCGAGGTCTTGTCGACCGGCGTGTTGAAGGGGCAGCGCTTCGACGTCCGCACCCCGCTCGCGCACGTCGGCCGCGGTCCGCACAATGATATCGTGCTCCCCGACGAGTCCGTGTCCGATGCGCACGCCAAGTTGCAGAAACGGGAGGCGGGCTGGTACGTAGTGGACATGGGTTCCACGAACGGCACGTACGTGGGCGGCAGGCGGGTGGAGACCGAGCACAAGCTCGAGGGCGCGCCCGATCTTCGCTTTGGCGGTGTGAAGGTGGCGTTCCGGACGGATGAGGCTGGGAGCGCGGCGGACGATGTGAAGGGGACGCGGGCGTTCTCGATGCCTCGCGGAGCGCGGGCGCCGCAGCCCACCAAGCCCTCGGCGCCGGTCATCGCCCCGGGCGCGGAAGATCCGGAAGCGCCTGCCAAGGGGCGGGGCTTTCCTCTCTGGCTGTGGCTCGCCGTCGTGATGCTCGTTGCCCTCGGCGCCTTCTTCATCTACGAACAGAGTCGCTAGTGCAGCTCACCGTCGCCGCGCGGTCGGACACCGGCATGATCCGATCGGGGAACGAGGACAGCTTCTTCGCCGACGCGACCCCCATCCGGGGGTTGTTCGTCGTCGCCGACGGCATGGGGGGACACGCGGCCGGTGAGGTCGCCAGCGAGATGGCCGTCGAGATCGTCGCGCGCGAGCTGCGGCTCGTGCACGACCTTCGCGGCGACGGAGTGGTGCAGACCGTCGCACGCGCCGTGAAGCAGGCGAACTCCGCCATCTACCAGCGCACGATCGCCGAGATCGACAAGCAGGGCATGGGCACGACGATCTCCGTGCTGCTGCTGGCGAACGCGCGGTATCTCGTCGGGCAGGTTGGTGACTCGCGCGTGTATATGTTGCGCGAGGGCACGCTGCGGCAGATCACGAAGGATCACTCCTACGTGCAGGAGCAGGTCGACGCCGGATATCTCACGCCCGAGCAGGCGAGGTATCACCCGTACAGCAACGTGATCACGCGATGCGTGGGGGCGAGCGGCGAAGTGGAGCCCGATACGTACGCGGGCGAGGTGCGGGCGGGCGATGTGTTCCTGGTGGCCAGCGACGGGCTCACGGGAATGGTCGATGACCGGCGCCTCCAGCAGCTGCTCTCGTCGCGCGCGTCCCCGGCGCGGATGGTCGACGCGCTGATCGCCGAAGCGAACGGCCGCGGCGGGCTCGACAACATCACCGCCATCGTGGTGCAGGTGCTGGAGGCGAGCGATGCCAGGGTCGAGGAAAAGACGGTGGAGACGCCGTCGGTGAGAGGGTAAGAATCGGAGGCGCGGGAAGAAACGGAGGCGCTGGAAGGGCGCTAAGGGCGCGTCCAGCGCCCTAGGTCTTCAAAAGCGCCCTGCCGGTCCGCAGTCGCTCCCCAACCTCATCGCCGTCCAACCTGACCACCTGCAGTATCCCTTCCAACGGCACCTCCTTTCCCCCGGCGACGAACACCCTCAGCCGCCGCGCGGAGCCGTAGAGCTCGGCGGAGAGTGTCGGGAGGCTCACCGAGCCGGCGATCCCTTGCATCGTGAGCCGCTCGACGCGGCCGTCGCGGCGCACGACGGGGATGTCGAGGCCGAGCATCTGCGGCTTGGCGGGGAAATCGAGCAGCAGGTCTCCGGGCGCCAGCCCGAGCTCTCGAGCGAGCGCGGTCTCGGTCGCGTAGACGAGGGGAGGGTTCATCGCGATCCACTCACTCTCCGGCGGCAGCTCGACGGTCGGGATCTCGGCGGCGCGCTTGTGGAGGCGGCGTCCGCGCAGGGCGCGGAGCAGCGGAGCGCTGGCGTCGGCGGCCGCGAGCCGGTGCAGCAACCCCTCGTCGGTGAGCGACGCGAGCTCCGGCTCCACGAGCACCTTGGCTCGTAAGGCGTCGTCCACGAGCCGCTTGTACATCGCCGTCGCGCTGCGCACTGCGTGATGCCAGTACACGTTGCGGTACATCTGATACTTCGCGAACAGGAGCGACTCCAGCGCCGCCAGCCCTTTCTCGAGGATGGCGATGGCGAGTCGCCCGCTCGCCGGATCGTCGACGATGGCGAGGGAGTGAAGCAGACGGTCGACATCGATCTCTCCGTACGGCACGCCGCACATGAGCGCATCGCGCTTGAGGTACTCGATCTTGTCGAGGTCGAGTGACCCGGAGATGAGTCCCTGCAGGGGCGACGGGCTCTGCCCGCGGATCAGCATGTGGATCCGCGCCGGTGCGGTGTCGCCGAGGGCGGCGGTGAGCACGTCCGCGACGGGGCCGCGAAAGATCAGCTCGTGCGCAACCTCCTCGTGATCGAGCGCCCCGATCTCCTCGAGCGCATGGGAGAACGGATAGTGGCCGATGTCGTGCAGCAGCGCGGCGGCGGTGATGATCGCGGACTCGGCGGGGTCCACGCGCGCCAGCTCTCCGCGCTCGGCCAGCAGCGACAGAGTCCGCCGCGCGAGATGATAGGTCCCCAGCGCATGCTCGAACCGGGTGTGCGTCGCGCCGGGGTAGACGAGGTACGCGAGCCCGAGCTGTCGAACGTAGCGCAGGCGTTGAAAGGTGGTCGTATCGATGAGGCGAAGAGCGACGTCATCGACGCGGATGTTGTTCCAGAGAGGATCGCGGATGACGTCCATGGGCGAGGTACTCAACGTGCTCGAGGTGCTCGAGGGGACTGCAGTCGCACCTCGAGCACCTCGAGCACCTCGAGCACTTCGAGCACCTTAGATCTGGGGTCCCGCGTTCCGCACGGAGGCAGCGACGTGCTCCGCGAACTGCTCGAAGTTGCGGGCGAACATCTCCGCCAGCTTGCGCGCCTGCGCATCGTAGGCGGTGGGGTCGCTCCACGTCGCGCGCGGATCCATCACGTCGGACGCCACGCCGGGAACGCTCTTCGGCACGTCGAGGCCGAACACCTCGTGGCGCATCGTCGGAACGTGGTCCAGCTCACCGGCCAGCGCCGCGCGCACCATCGCGCGCGTATACGCCAGCTTCATGCGCGTACCCACGCCGTAGGGGCCGCCCGTCCATCCCGTGTTCACCAGCCACACGCGCGATCCGTGCTGCGTGAGCAGCTCGCCGAGCATGCGGGAGTACACGGACGGGTGCCAGACGAGGAAGACCGCGCCGAAGCAGGAGCTGAACGTCGCCTGCGGCTCCTTTACGCCGCGCTCGGTGCCCGCGACCTTGGCCGTGTAGCCGGAGAGGAAGTAGTACCGTGCCTGCTCGGGCGTCAGGCGGGCGATCGGCGGCAAGACGCCGAAGGCATCGGCGGTCAGGAATACGACGTTGCGCGGGTGGTCGCCCCGGCCGGTGGGGACGATGTTCCTGATGTAGTGTAGCGGGTACGACGCGCGGGTATTCTCCGTGATCGACTGATTGACGAAGTCCACGCGGCGCGTGTGCGGCTCGAGGACGACGTTCTCGAGGATGGTTCCGAACATCTGCGTCGTGCGATAGATGTCGGGCTCTCCGTCCTCGGACAGGTTGATGACCTTCGCGTAGCACCCGCCCTCGAAGTTGAACACACCATCCGACGACCAGCCGTGCTCGTCGTCGCCGATGAGCCAGCGCTCCGGATCCGCGGAGAGCGTCGTCTTGCCCGTCCCTGACAGGCCAAAGAACAGCGCGGTGTCGCCTTCGGGGCCCACGTTCGCGGAGCAGTGCATCGAGAGCACGCCGCGCCTGGGCAGGAGGTAGTTCATCACGGTGAAGATCGCCTTCTTGAGCTCCCCGGCGTACCGCGTGCCGCCGATGAGGACGATGCGGCGAGCGAAGTTCAGGATGATGAAGGTGCCGGTGCGCGTGCCGTGCTTCGCTGGGTCGGCGTGAAACTCGGGCGCGTGGAGCACGCTGAAGTCCGCCTCGAACGTGGGCAGGTCGATCGGGTCCGGGCGGATGAACATGTTGCGGACGAACAGCGAGTGCCACGCGGTCGGCGTCACGAAGCGCACGCGCACGCGGTGCGCGGCATCGGCGCCGGCGTAGAGATCCTGGATGAACAGATCCGACTGCTCGTCGAGATACCGCCGCACGTCCGCCAGCAGCACGTCGAACTTCGCGGCATCGAAGGGCACGTTGACCTTTCCCCACCACACATCCTTCTCCGTGCTCGCCTCCCGCACGACGAACTTGTCGTTAGGGGAGCGGCCGGTGTGCGGGGTGGTGACGGCGACGAAGGGCCCCATGTCCGCGAGCTCACCCTCCCCGCGACGAATCGCCGTCTGGACGAGCTCCGGCGGAATGGAGTTCCAGTGCAGGGTGCCGCGCGGCTGGAGTCCTTGCGGCGCCAGCCCCTGCAGCGCCGCACGCATGCTTGCCCCGTCTGAGGGTCGGTCAGCGTGCGGCTTGGTCTGTGTGGCCATCGTCCTCGTCCTCGACCGAGGCGTCCGTCAGTCCTCGACGGTGCGCATCGGTCCCGTATGATGTTCACGTCCCTGCGCGTCAACGACCGCGACCGCGGCCATGTTGACGATCTCCTCCACTTCGGCGCCCTCCTCGAGCACGTGCACCGGGCGGCGCATGCCCACCAGAATGGGACCGATGGCGGTCGCACCGCCCAGGTGATGCAACAACTTGTAGGCGATGTTCCCGGCGCTCAAGCTCGGGAAGATCAGGACGTTCGCCGCCTCCTTGAGGGCCGAGAACGGATAGGTCTTGGTGAGCTTGAACTCGTCGAGCGCCGTGTCGGCCTGCATTTCCCCATCGACCACCAGGCTCGGGTCCCGCGCGCGAAGCAGCGCCACCGCGCGCGCGACCTTCTCGGCTTCCGGGTGCCGAACCGACCCGAAGTTCGAGAACGACAGCATCGCGACGCGCGGCTCGATCCCCAGGGTGCGCACGATGCGCGCCGCGGCGTAGCCGATCTGCGCCAGCTGCTCCGCCGTCGGCTCGATGTTGACGGTCGTGTCTCCGCAGAAGATCACGTGCTTCTCGAACACCAGCATGTAGAGACCGCTCACCAGCCCCGCGCGCGGGTGCGCGCCGATGACCTCGAGCGCGGGCCTGATCGTCTCGGGATAGTGCAGGTTCACCCCCGACACCAGCGCGTCCGCGTCCTGAAGCGAGACCATCATCGACCCGTAATAATTCGGGTTGAGCAACCGCTGGTTCGCCTCGGCGAGGGAGAGCCCCTTTCGCTGCC
>DATBIU010000194.1:0-6253 GCA_036556765.1 Gemmatimonadaceae bacterium
GGAACCACAGATGGCCGCAGACGGCCGCAGGAACTGCAACGTCAAATGCGTGGACACGGATTGCACGGATTCTCAACGACGATACGACACGGATTACCGGCAACAGCGAAATGCCTTTGTGAAAACCTCGGGTAAAGGTCGCGGTGACTTAGGGAAGTGGCTTCTCAGGTTTGGCTGTTGCAGTTCCAACGCTCTCGCAGTTGATGTATTCGTGCCGTTCGCCGTTTACGAAATCCGTGGAATCCGTGTCCAGCTTTTGACGTTTGCCGCGTCTGCGGCCGTCTGCGGCCTTCTGCGGTTCCACAATCACACGGCCCACGTACGGCCGATGCGCGTGAACGGCACACACCCCTCGAAGCGCTCGGGCACCGCGACGTATCGCAGCTCCTGCGTTGCCCCGATCTCCGACGTGTAGTAGCCGAGGATCGTCAGCTCTTTGAGGGTACGGAACCACGGCACCTCGCGTGGTCCGGGCGTCGTGGCGAACGCTTCCTCGTCGATGCGCGCCAGCATGGCGCGCTGCTCGTCCGCGCTACACCTAAGGAAAGGGGCTCCGCACTCGCGCCGGGCGCGCGCGTCAACCTCCGCGAGTCCATCGAGGACGCGCTGGCGATCGGCGGCGCCATAGTGGTCGGCGAGCATCTTGTCGATGAACGCGTGCATCCCTACCGCGCGCGCGCCCGGGGTGTCGGTCTCGGGGATGATGTGTTCGGCAATGGCTGCGACGAGCTCGCCCTGCTCGTTGGTGAGCGCGCGCCATTGACCATCGGCGCTGCGCGCGTCGCACCCGGCGAGGACGCCGGCGATCGCCGGCGCGGACAGGACGCCGCCGAGGAGCAGGGCGGTGCGGCGCAGCGCCTCGCGTCGTCCGATCGCATTGTCCGGGAGCGGCGGCGTGTCTTCCATCCTGTCTCGTCCGGAAACGGGGCCCTCGATACTTACTCGCCCGTTCCAGGGCCTGTAAGACCTCGGCGGCCCCATTGGGCTCCGGGCGTCCGCGTCACCCTTGGAAAGAAGCGCTTGACAGCGGCGGCGACGACCACCGCGGCGCGTGTCGTCCACGCTCACGGTGGTCTCGCCGAGGGTCAGCGCCGATCGCCGCGGTCGCCCTGTCCCTTCTCGACCTCGGTGTCGGCGTCGGTCTTCTGGTCCTGCGAGTGCGAGCGGCCCACGTCGTCCTGCGACTCCGTGAACTTGCCCTCCTCATCCCGGCGCGCGTAGCGCTTGTCGCCCTCGTTAGGCTCGATGAGCTCGCGATCTCCCGCCATGGTGTCTCCTTGCGAAAGGGACCCCCAGCACGTGCACGGCACGTGCCACGCCGCCCGGCTCAGAGCGAAGCGCGCGCCCCGAACAGCACCTGGCCATCGTGATTGCTGCGTGCGCCGCGCGACCGCGCCTCACTGTCGTAGCGATCGCGGAACGTCCCGGTGAGCGCAAGGCGCGCATTGATCGTCACCGCCAGCGACGTCGTCGACTCGGCGGTGTAGCGCTCGAGGCGCTCGACCACCGGCTGATAGAAGGTGACGTGCTCGAGACGCGTCGTCTCAGTCAGCTGGCGCCGCACGCGCACGCGCAGCGACCATCGGGCTTGCGTCGCGCTGAGAGGCGTCGGCGGCTCGGGATCGAGCGCCCGTGTCTGCTCCCAGAGCAACGCGAGGCTGGCGCTGACGTCGTCCTCCTCCTCGCGGTAGAAGGTGAGCTTCGTCCCCACACCGGTGCTGTACCGGCGGTCGATACGCTGCTGAAGGCTCGACTCCACGGTGCCGAACCAGAATGGGCTCAGGCGCTCGAAGGGCCGATAGTCGACACCGAACGACAAACGTACGGCGCGCGCCGTCACTTCTCGCTCCTCGTCCTCGGTGCGTGCGTCGGCGTACGAGAGCAGCACGTCCGCCTGAACCTCGAGTGTGCTGTCCGCCCGCTGCGCACCGGCCTCGAGCGCCACCAGGCGCCCTCGCGCGGCGCCGAACAGCACGTTGGCGCTCGCCTCGATGGCGCCGGTCCACCCGACGTCCTGCGCGCCGATCGCAGGAGCACGGATGATGCTTGGCAGAAAGAGCAGGGCGATCCTCATCGCCCAACGGCGGCGCCCTGTGGCGGCCTTCGACGTGGTATCGAGCTGCATGATCCTGGGAGGTGGAATGGAACGACTCCGCGTGGGGGCGTTGCAGTACCTCATACGTCCGATCAAGACCTTCGAGGAATTTCGCGACCAGGTCTCGGCGCTCGTGGAGACCGCCGCGGACTACCAGTGCGGCCTCGTGGTGTTCCCCGAGTACTTCACGGTGCAGCTGCTCACCCTCGGCGACATCAAGCGCCCGATTCGTGACCAGGTGCGCTCGCTGGCGGCGCTCGCCCCGCGCGTCATCGAGCTGCTCACCACGCTCGCCCGCGAGCACCGGATCTACGTCGTCGGCGGCACCGTTCCGGTGGTGTCTCCTGACGAGCACGGAGGCGACGACATCGTTCGAAACATCTGCCACGTCGTCGCGCCGAGCGGTGAGATTGGAGTCCAGGGCAAGTTACACATGACGCGGTTCGAATCTGAAGAGTGGGACGTTCGCCCGAGCACGGGCGTGACCGTCTTCGATACGAACTTCGGCAGGATGGCCGTCGCCATCTGCTACGATGTCGAGTTCCCCGAGATGGTGCGCGCCGCCGCGCGCGAGGGCGCGCACATCCTCGTCGTGCCCAGCTGCACCGACGACCGGCAGGGATTCCTTCGCGTGCGATATTGCGCGCACGCCCGCTCCATCGAGAATCAGATGTACGTCATCCACTCGGCGACCGTCGGGTCGCTCCCAATGGTTCCCGCCGTCCATCTCAACTACGGTCAGGCGGCGATCCTCACGCCGAGCGATTTCTCCTTCGCTCGCGATGGCATTCTGGCCGAAGGAACGATGAATCAGGAGATGATGGTGATCGGGGAGCTCAACCTGGGCACCATCCTCCAGTCGCGCGCCTCGGGCACAGTCCTCCCGCTGCTCGACAGCGAGCGGACAGCGGCGGTCGTCCGCGACGTGAAGGTGCGCGCGCTGTGACCGCTCGTCCGTCGACGGAGCGTGGTTCAGTCGTCGTTCGACAGACGACGGCGGCCGACTTCGCCGGCATCATCGCGCTCACCCAGGCCATCTACCCGGGCGCGCCCAGCTGGACGGAGGCGCAGCTTGCGGCACACCTGCGGGTCTTTCCCGAGGGACAGATGGTCGCCATCGACGAAACCACCGGCGAGATCGTGGGAATGGCGGCGAGCTTGATCGTCCTGTGGGATGACTACGAGCTGACGACGTCGTGGCGCGACTTCACCGCATCGGGCACCTTCGCCAACCACGATCCCGTTCACGGCCGCACCCTCTACGGCGCCGAGATCATGGTGTCGCCGGCGCTTCAGGGACACGGCGTCGGGACGCAGTTGTACGCCGCGCGAGAGACGCTTGCCCGGCGCCTTGGATTGCTGCGCATCCGCGCCGGCGCGCGCCTCCGCGACTACCATTACCACACCCAGCGCCTAACGGCCGAGGAGTACGTGGCGGCGGTGGTCCGCGGTGCGCTGGTCGATCGGACGTTGACCTTCCAGCTGCGCCGCGGCTTTCGCGTGCTCGGCATCGTCTCCAACTATCTTCGGCACGATCCCGAGAGCCGCGGCTACGCGGCGGTGATCGAGTGGGTGAACACCGAGGTCGCGGCCCGTGAAGGGTACGAGCCGATGGTGTGGCGAGGCGGGGGCGAGAGTCAGAAGCCGTCGGCCTGAGTCTGTCTCAACCGCTCCTCCCGACTCGTGGCGGGCCCGAGGCTGGGCCGATCGAAACAACATGGAACTCTTCTCCACGCTCCCGGATATACGTGGCGCGCATCCCAACACTCGCCAACCATCGTGGAGATCACCCATGCTCAACAAGCGCCTCATCGCCGCCGTCGTCATCGTCGTAGGCGTCCTCGCCTGGTACGCGTTCCGACCGGAGCGCCTGTTCATTGACAGCACCGTCAACGAGTCCCTCGCCGCCGCGACCCCGTCGGCCGTCGCCGAGCCCGTGACGCTCGCGGAGGGGATGTTTCACAGCAACGCCCACGAGACGATGGGAACGGCTACGATTCTCTCGCTGGCCGACGGACGCCGTATTCTTCGATTGACGAACTTCTCGACCTCCAACGGTCCCGACGTTCGCGTATATCTCGTCGCGGCGGCCGACGTCGCCGACGACGAGACCGTCAAGACGGCCGGCTTCGTCGAGCTGGGGCCGATGAAGGGAAACAAGGGCGACCAGAACTACGAGGTCCCTTCGAGCGTCGATCTTGCGTCGTATCGCACCGTCACCATCTGGTGCAAGCGCTTCAGCGTCAACTTCGGCAGCGCGCCGCTCTCGGCGAGCTGAACGTGGAACCCCGCAGCGTCCGCGCGGATATGTCTTCTGTGAACGCGCGGGCGCCCCGCGGCGCCACCAGGCTCACCGTGCGACCATCCTCGGCAACTGGTAGATGGCTGATTCGGTTCCCACGTCCATCGACGCCGACTTCGAGCCGGTGACGCTTCCGCATCTCGATGCGGTCGCTCGCTTTGCGCTCTCGCTCACGCGCGAGCGCGCCGACGCCGATGATCTCGTGCAGGAGACCTACCTCCGCGCCTTTCGCAGCTGGAAGACCTTTCGCCCGGGCAGCGACGCGCGGCGATGGCTGTTCGCCATCTGCCGAAACGCGTTTCTGCGATTGCGCGAGCGGCGCGGGACGCTCGTCGAGACCGATGACGGCGACATCGACGCCAGGCCGACCGTGCTCACGCACGTCCAGGCCATGCGCGACGGACTCGGCGACCTGTTCGAGCTCATCGATGTGCGGCCGGCGATCGAGCGCGCGATCGCGGAGCTGCCGGAGCCGCACCACACGATCCTCGTGCTGATCGATCTCGAGGACCATTCATACGAGGAAGCCGCGGCGGTGCTCGACGTCCCGGTCGGGACGGTGCGATCGCGACTATTCCGCGCGCGGCGAATGATTCAGGAAGCGCTGATCGCGTATGCCGAGGACGCTGGACTCCATCGTCGATTGCCACGCGAGTCGCGCGCCGACTCGGTCCCCCTTTGACACTCACCTGATGTCGACCCCTCTCGTCTCCCCCGCTGACTGCCAGACCGTCGTGCGCGCGCTCTGGGATTATCTCGATCGCCAACTCGACGAGCCGCAGATGGCAGCGATCGACGCGCACCTCGCCGAGTGCGCGAGCTGTCGCGCGCATTCGACGTTCGAGCGGCGGCTGGTCGACGAGATCCGCACCGCGCGCGCCCAGCACCAGGATGCGGCCGAGCTGCGGACACGCGTGCTCGAGACGATCCGGCGTTCGCGAGCGGAGGAGCGGCAGTAGTGTCTGCGCGCCGCGGCACCCTACTGCTCATTCGAATCTCGCGCTCTAGCGCTGACCCGAGCTCCGCATCGCCTCACCGCAGCCGGGCCACGGTCGCGCCTCCCCGTTCGGTCGTGGCGGAAGGATCGACAGCTCGCGCGACACCTTCTCCCGGTCCTCCGACGCCGCGTACGCCAGCATCGCCGCCATCGTCGCGTTGTTCTTGAGATCGTCGAACACGATCTTGTCGTACGTGTCGCGGTTGGTGTGCCAGGTGTACTGACGATACTCCGTATAGCTGGACTGGAGGCGGAACGCGGGCGCCGGCCGGCAGACGAACGCCGTGTGATCGCTTCCCGCATTGGCCTGCGGCCCGGGCACCTGCACCCGCACGCTGTCCGTCATTTCCGCCGGAAGCTGCGCGACCCAGCGCGCGAGGTTGGCGCCGGCCTTGAGAAAGCCCTGCGCCTCGAGGATCTCCACGCGCCAGGTGCCGTTGTCCTGATTGAAGGCGACCTGAAGCCCGTTGATCACCTGCGGATGGTCCTCGGCGAACGCGCGCGAGCCGATGATGCCCTGCTCCTCGCCCCCCCAATGACCGGCGAGAATGGTGCGCCGGGGACGCGGGTACGCCTCCTTGAGAATGCGCATCGCTTCGAGCATGGTGATCGTGCCCGTCCCGTTGTCGGTGGCGCCGGTGGCTCCATGCCAGCTGTCGAGATGGGCCGAGAGCAGGACGTACTCGTCAGGCAGCTCGGTGCCGCGCAGCTCCGCCACCACGTTGAACATCGGCACGTCCGCCGGCGTCGCCTGCGCCTCGGCCGTCAGGCGCACGCGGGGACCCTGGTTCTTCGTCGCCAGGCGGTGCAGCAGGCCGTAGTCCTCGCACGAGAGGTCGACGGTGGGCACGCGCGAGGC
>DATBIU010000195.1:0-3764 GCA_036556765.1 Gemmatimonadaceae bacterium
ATCTTCATCCCGATTCACATCTACCTCTCCGTTCGCGCGGACATCCTGGAGCGCGGCGGGACGATGTCGTCGATCGTCACCGGCGGGCGCTTCGTCCGCTCCGATGAGGAGTTCGTCGATGGCTAGCGCGCGACGTGGTACGACGGTGATCGGGCTCGGAAACCCGTTGATGGGCGACGACGGCCTCGGCCTTCTCGCGGCGCAGCGCCTCCAGGAGGAATGGATCCGTCCTCCCGAGGTGCAGGTGGTCGATGGCGGTACGTGGGGCATGAACCTCCTGCCCATCATCGATGAGGCGGAAGAGCTGCTGCTGATCGACGCGATCAACCAGGACATGCCGCCGGGAACGCAGATCGTGCTCGGACGCGACGAGATTCCGCGTGCGCTGGCGATGAAGGTCTCGCCTCACCAGATCGATCTCTCCGAGGTGATCGCGCTCGCGGAGCTGCGCGGTACGCTCCCCGAGCGAATGACCGCGATCGGCCTTCAGCCGGAGCGGGTGGAGTTCGGCGCGCCGCTGTCGCCGTCGGTCGACCGGCACATCGATCAGCTCGCGGCGATGGCGGCGTACCAGCTCGAGCTGTGGGGCCATCGGTGCGAGTACCGGTTCCGGAGACCACATGCATGAGATGAGCGTCGCGCTCGAGGTGTGCCGCATCGCCGAGGCACGCCTGGCGCACGAGAAGCTGGATCGGCTCGTCGGGGTCGGGGTGGTCGTGGGCGACCAGGCCGGGATCGAGCCGACCAACCTCCAGTTCTGCCTCGACACGCTGCTGGCCCAGCCGCCGTTCCGCGGTGCCACGGTCAAGATCGAGCGCTGCGTCGGCGACTCGCTGCGCGTCGACTACCTCGAGGTCGACGAATGAGCGTCCGGGTGATCGACGTCCGCGAATCGGTGATGGCGCGCAACAACGAGATCGCCGCGACGGTCCGCCAGCGGGTGGAGGCCGAGGGGGTGCTCGCGCTCAACCTCGTCTCGTCCCCCGGAGCCGGGAAGACGACGCTCCTCGAGCGCACGCTCGACGCGTTAGGTGATGAGATGGCGATCGCCGTCGTCACCGGCGACGTGCAGACGCAGAACGACGCCGACCGCATCGCCCGTCATACGTCGGCGCTCGTCCAGGCCGTCGTCACCGGCGGCGCCTGTCACCTGGACGCCCGCCAGGTCGATCGCGCTCTCGAGGCCATCGATCTCGCCGACACCGATCTGCTCGTGATCGAGAACGTCGGCAACCTCGTGTGCCCCGCGGCATGGGATCTGGGCGAGCACGCCAAGATCGTGCTTTTCTCGGTCACCGAAGGGGAGGACAAGCCGCTCAAGTACCCGCGCATGTTTCGCGAGTCGCGCTGTGCCGTGATGACCAAGATCGATCTGCTCCCGCACCTGTCGTTCGATCTCGCGCGCGCCACCGGCGCCATGCGCGAGGTCAATCCGGAGCTCGAGATCTTCCTCACCTCGGCCACCACCGGCGATGGGATGGACGCGTGGCTCGGCTACCTGCGTCGCGAGGTGGCGCGCGCGTCGAGCCCACACGGCGCGCTGCGCGGATGACCAGCCCTCTCATTCAGACCGATCACCCCGCCCTGCGCCTCCACGTGCGGGGTGTCGTGCAGGGCGTCGGCTTTCGCCCCTTCGTGCATCGTCTCGCCTCGCGCCACGCCCTCGCCGGATGGGTGCGCAACCGGGAGAATGGCGTCGAGATCGTCATCGCCGGAGAAACGGAGTCGCTGAATGCCTTCATGCATGATCTCCGCGCGGAGGCGCCCCCGCTGGCCGAGATCGCTGACCTCGAGGCGACGCCGTGCGATGCCTACGGCGCCTCGACATTCACGATCGTCCCGAGCACCGACACCACTTTCGACCGGCAGCCGGTCGCTCCCGACGTCACCACCTGCGATGCGTGCGTTCGTGAGCTGAACGACCCCGCCAATCGCCGCTATCAGTACCCGTTCATCACGTGCACCGACTGCGGCCCGCGATATACCGTGATCGAGCGGATGCCGTACGATCGGGAGCGCACGAGCATGCGCGCGTTCACGCAATGCGATACGTGCCGGCACGAATACCACACGCCCGGTGACCGGCGCCATCACAGCGAAACGAACAGTTGCCCTGACTGCGGGCCGTCGCTGTCCCTTCGCGATGCCGCAGGCGGAACGACGCATGGCCTCCAGTGTCTTGGAGACGCCGTACGCCTCCTCAAGCGGGGAGCGATCGTCGCACTCCGCGGCCTCGGCGGCTTCCACCTCGCGGCGGACGCGACCAACGACGCGGCGGTCATGCGTCTGCGACAGGCAAAGCACCGTGACGCGAAGCCCTTCGCGCTGATGGTCCGCTCGCTCCTCGACGCGCGCGCGATCGCCGAAATGAGCGATGCGGAGGTGCGACTCCTCACGGCACGGGAGCGACCGATCGTCATCATGCCCCGTCGCGCCGACGCCGCGCTCGCTCCCTCGGTCGCTCCGGGGATGACGACCGTTGGGCTCATGCTCCCGTACACGCCGCTGCATCACATGCTGCTCGCGATGGCTGGCGTACCGCTCGTGATGACGAGCGGCAATCTGAGCGATGAGCCCATCTGCGCCAGCATCGACGAGGCCGTCGAGCGCCTTCATGGGATCGCCGACGCGTTCCTCGTGCACGACCGGGAGATCGTCTCGCGCGTGGACGACTCGGTGATGCGCGTCGCGGCTGGCGAGCCGCTCTTCCTGCGCCGCGCGCGCGGCTTCGCGCCGCTCCCCGTGCCTCTGCCGGTGGCGGTGCCCGCTCGTCAGGCCATTCTCGCCGTGGGAGCGCACCTCAAGAACACGGTCACCCTCGCTGCCGACCGCTCTGCCTACGTGAGCCCGCACGTCGGCGATCTCGACTCGCTCGAGACCCTCCTGCACTTCCGCGCGACGGTCACCCGCCTGGCGGACCTCTTCCACATCGAGCCCGCCATCGTCGCTCGCGATCTCCACCCGGGCTATCTCTCGACCGCCGAGGCCGAGCGGCGCCGGGTATCGAGGCGGGTGGTGGTCCAACACCATCATGCTCACGTCGCGGCCGTGTGCGCCGAGCACGGCGTCACGCAACCGGTCGTCGGCATCGCGTACGACGGCACGGGCTTCGGCGATGACGGAACGGTGTGGGGGGCCGAGATCCTGGTGGCCGACCTCACGACGTACGAGCGGGTGGCACACCTGCGCCCTGTGCCGCTGCCGGGCAATGAGCTCGCGATCCGGAATCCCTGGCGCTCGGCGCTCGGGTACCTCGCGCTCGAGCCGGCGCTGGAGCCGCTGTTCGCGCGCGCCTTCGAGGACGTGGAAGAGCGCGAGCTCGGCATCGCCAGGCGTCAGCTGGAGCGTCGGGTGAACACGCCGGTGGCGTCGTCGATGGGGCGGCTCTTCGACGCGGCCGCCGCCATCCTCGGCGTCAGGCGACAGGCGCGATTCGAGGGGCAGGCGGCGATGGAGCTCGAGGCGCTGGCGGGCCATCGCGAAGGCGACACGCTTCCCTTCCCGATCACCGCTGGCCCGGATCAACGGCTCGTGATGGACCCGATGCCGCTACTCGGCGCGCTCGGGGAGCGCAGAGTGGCTGGCGTGCCTGTCGAGGCGCTCGCCGCCGCATTTCACGACACCGTGGTCGCGACGACGGTTGCCGCGGCGCGGAGGGTATGCCAAGATCGGGGCATCGGGATCGTCGCCGTGGGCGGAGGCACCTTCCAGAACGCCCGCCTCGTGGCGACGCTCGCGCGTGAGGCGGCCGCGGCTGGCCTCCG
>DATBIU010000196.1:0-5751 GCA_036556765.1 Gemmatimonadaceae bacterium
CCGCATCCGCTCGCGTCTTCACGCGCTGCTCGGCCAGTGGGCGGCACTCCCGCTCGGACAATCGCTCGAGCTCGCGCTCTGACGGTTGCTGGGGCCGTGCGCGGCTGCTAGCCTCTCTATTCGTCCCGCACCCGTGAGCACCATGACCTTTCGACTTCTCCTCATCGTCGCGGCGGCGCTCGCCGTCGGCACGCTCGCCGTCGGCACGGCCGACGCGCAGCAGCAGCCCACGCCACAACAATCCTCGCCTCGGCCACGTCGAACCGCCAAGCCACCGCTGCATGCCCGTCACTGGATCGCGATCACCGGCAAGCCGCTCGCCGCGACCGCCGGCGCGATGATGTTCCAGAAGGGGGGCAACGCCGTCGATGCCGCGTGCGCGATGCTCGCGTCCGTGACCACGATGTGGGACGTGCTGTCGTGGGGCGGCGAGACGCAGGCGCTGATTTACCACCCTCAGCTCAGGAAGGTCATCGGAATCAATGCGTTAGGCGTCGCCCCCACCGGCGCGACCGCTCAGTTCTACAAATCGAAGGGGCATCGCTATCCGCCCGAGTACGGGCCGCTGGCCGCGGTGACGCCGGGAACGCCCGGCGGATTGCTCGTAATGCTCGCGGAGTATGGGACGCTGTCGCTGGGCGAGGTGCTCGCCCCGGCCATCCAGCTGGCCGATGGCTACCCCATCGAGGCGGAGACAGCGAACTCGATCGAGCGGAACAAGGCGCGCCTCAAGGCGTGGAAGTACTCGCGCGCCGTGATGCTCCCCCACCTCGGCCAGTCGCGCGAGGCACCGGAGCCGGGGGAGATCTTCGTGCAGAGCGATCTCGCCGCCACGCTCCGGAAGCTGGTGGAGGCGGAGAAGCAGGCGCTCGCCCAGGGCAAGAGCCGCAAGGAGGCGATCATGGCGGCCTACGATCGCTTCTACAAAGGGGACATCGCCCAGGAGCTCGTGCGCGGCGTCCAGGAGGAAGGAGGGCTCATCACGATGCAGGACCTGGCCGCGTGGCAGGTACGCATCGAGGAGCCGGTGAAGACGTCGTACAAGGGGATCGACGTCTACAAGCTCCCGTTCTGGCAGCAAGGGCCGGCGATGCTCCAGGCACTCAACATCCTGGAGAACGCCGATCTGAAGTCGATGGGATACAACTCACCGCGCTACATCCACACGCTGTATCAGGCGATGAGCCTCGCGTTCGCCGACCGCGACTTCTATTACGGCGATCCCTACTTCCCGCCCGAGGAGCCGACACGCGGGCTCCTGTCGAAGGAGTATGCGAAGGCCCGGTATGCGCAGATCGACTGGGAGCGCAACGACGCCAACGTGCGGCCCGGCGACCCCTACCCATATCAGGGTGGGACGAATCCGTTCCGGCCGCTGCTCGCGCAATGGAAGGTCGAGGCGCCGGCGGACAGTGCGGTGCGAAGCGGACAGCAGGATCAGGTGGCTCCGCCCACCCCGCAGCCCGAGAACGATGACGGCGGCGACCTGCTGTTCGAGTCTCCATTCTATCGGGGCACCACCACGATTCAGGCCGCGGACACGAGCGGCTGGGTCGTCTCGATCACGCCGAGCGGGGGCTGGGTGCCGGCGGTGATCGCCGGTCGCACCGGCGTTGGCTTGAGCCAGCGCGGGCAGAGCTTCGTCACCGATGCGGCTGATGGCCCGTTCAACGTGATCGAGCCCGGCAAACGCCCGCGTGTGACGCTGACGCCAACGCTCGCGCTCCGCGACGGCGAGCCATTTCTGTCGTTCGCCGTGCAGGGGGGTGACTCACAAGACCAGAACCTGCTCCAGTTCTTCCTCAACGTGGTGGAGTGGGGAATGACCGTGCAGCAGGCGACCGAGGCGCCTAACGTCAACAGCTCGCAGATGCGCTCGAGCTTCGGCGCTCATGAGACGCGGCCGGGCCATCTCCTGGTGGCCTCCTCGACCCCCGAGCCGGTGCGGGCCGCGCTGAAGCGGATGGGCTATACTCTCGACTTCGCCGAGCGGACGTCGGGGCCGATCAACGCGATCTGGTTCGACCGCAAGCATCGCACGATGTGGGGCGGGTCGAGCAATCACGGGGAGGATTACGGGGTGGCCTGGTAGGAAAACGATTGCGGATTGCGGACGGCGGATTGCGTGTGAACCCTCCCGCAATCCGGAATCCGCAATCCGCAATCGTTATCACCGCTAGAACCGTGACCCGGTCAGCGCGACGTCCGCGTCCTTCCAGGCCGCGTCGAACATGCCCCGCACCCGCCGAGCCTCCGCGGTCTTCCCTTGGCGCTCGAGGCTCTTCGTCAACCCGAACAACGACCATCCGTTGCGCGGGAAGCGCTCGAGATCCTCGCGGTACACCCGCTCGGCCTCGGCCGGCTGGCGCGCGGCGAGCAGGGCCATCCCTAACGACTGACGGATGGGGTAGTACCACGTCGGCGGCTCGTTGTACGTCAACGTCCCCTCCAGCGTCGCCGCTTCCCTGAAGTGCACGACGGCATCGTTCGCGCGGTTGCTCCGGAGCGCGATCTCTCCTTCCAGCGCTTTCACGGCGATCTGAAGCGCCGTGCGGTTGTCACTCACCGGATAGGCCGTGGCCAGCGCGCGCACGCGCTCGAGATCGCGAGCAGCCGCCTGCGCATCACCCAGCGCGGCGTGGGCGATACCGCGCGCATACCAGGTCATCGCCGCCAGGAACGGCAGCGAATCCCCGGGGAGCGGCTCGGCGAGAATCTCCTGCCACCGGCCGAAGGTGACGAGCGTGGTCGGTACGATCGGCGTCACGACCTCGATCCACGGGACGGTCCTCACGCCGTCGACGTTCAGCCGTTTCGCCGTCTCGCGCGCCGCCTGGATCGCCTTCCGGCTCTGGCCCGCCATCGACGCCGCGAACGATAGAAAGTGGTAGTTGTGCGGATGGTAGCCGTTCGGATACGCGCCGCGGCGCGCGACGCCCGGTCCTTCGAACAGCTCGGCATCGGCGTGCACGGCGTGCTCGTTGAGGGCGATCGCGTCGGCGTACCGGCCCACACGGATGTAGATGTGGCCAGGCATGTGCACGATGTGTCCCGCCCCCGGCATCAGCGACGCCAGCCGCTCCGCGCACGGGAGCGCGCGCTCGGGATGCACAGCCTCGACGGCGTGGATGAACAGGTGGCAGGCACCCGGATGGTTCCTGTTGACCGCGAGCACGCGCTCGAGTCGCGCGAGGATGTCGCCGGTCAGCGTGCGCGGCGTCGCGTCCGCGTTCCAGTAGTTCCACGGCGACAGGTTCATCAGCGCATCGGCATAGAGCACCTGCGCTTCCTGATCGTCGGGAAAGTCATCGGCCACCTGCCACACGCGAACTGCCCAGGCCGAGTCGAGCCGGGCGCGGTCGGCGGGGGACACCGTCGCATAACGAGCTGCGAGCGCCTCGATGAGCGCTCGCTCGCGCGGCGACACGCGGGTGACGCCTTGGAGCGCGCGCTGAATGGCCTGCGAAGCGCGGACGCCCGACGCCGAGTCCATCGCGGCGTTGATGTTCGGCCCGTAGGCGAACGCGACACCCCACGCACACATCGCGCAGGAGGGGTCGAGCCGCTCTCCCTCCTCGAACGAGCGGATCGCCTCGGCGTGGTTGAACGCCCAGACGAGCCGCAGCCCCTGGTTGAAATACCGCTGCGCCCGCGGGTTGCTGGTCGTGATCTCGTACTGGTGCGTCCCGAGGTTCGTGTACAGCGGCACGTCCTGCGCGCCTGACATCGACGCATGGCGGTGCTGCGCCTGGAGACTGACGGCCGCCAGGAACGCGGTTGCGGCGGCGCCGACGGCGCGGCACAAATGGCGAGTGAGCATCGTTTCTCCCGGATGAGCCAGAGGTCGTTCGGGGTGCCGCGTGCGGCCCCGGCGTGGTCGGCGCACGGCGGCATTCCGCCGTATGCTCCACGCCCTATATTGCGAAGCGCGTCCTTCCTTCCCGACATGCGGGAGCGGCGTCTTATGTTTCCGGCAGTCGAACCCCCTCAGCGCGGCGCCGTGACGGCGCTGCTCCAACGTGCGCGGAGTGGTGACGCCGCGGCCGAAGCGGAGCTGCTTCCGCTCGTCTACGCCGATCTCCGCCGTGCCGCTGAGCACCTTCTGCGCGGCGAGCGCACCGGGCACACCCTCCAGCCCACCGACCTCGTCCACGAAGGTTACCTCAAGCTCGTGGGGAGCGATTTGGCGGACGCACAGTCCCGGCGGCATTTCGTCGCCATCGCCGCGCGCGCGATGCGCCAGGTGCTCGTCGACCACGCCCGGCGACGCGGCGCCGACAAGCGCGGGGCCGGACGCGTCGAGGTGCGGGTGACGAACGCCGACGCCGGCATCGACATCGACCTCGCCGAGCTCATCGCGCTCGACGACGCGCTCGAGCGGCTGGGTCAGCGTAACGCGCGACTCTCGAGGGTCGTGGAGCTTCGCTTCTTCGCCGGCCTCAGCGAGGAAGAAATCGCCGACGTCCTCGGCGTCACCGCGCGCACCGTGCAGCGCGACTGGGCAACGGCGCGCGCGTGGCTGTACAAGGAGCTTTCGGCCTCGACGCAATCATGACCACGATGCCGCCGCCGCTTGACGATCGCGGCCGCTGGGCGGAGATCGAGCGCCTGTTCGCGGAGGCGCTCGACCGGCCGCGGGGTGGACGAGCGCGGTGGATCGAGACCGTCACCGACGACGCCGTGCGCGCCGAGCTGGAGGCGATGCTCGCGGCCCACGAGCGCGTGACCGGGATTCTCGATCGGCCTCTGGGCCGCGATACCACCGACGTCGAAGCGCGCCTGCGAGCGGCGCTGGGCGAGCGCTACACGATCGTGCGGTCGTTAGGCGTGGGGGGGAGCGCGAGCGTGTTCCTGGCGCGCGAGCACAAGCACGACCGGAGTGTCGCGCTGAAGGTGCTGCACCCTCAGATCGCCGCGCATCTCGGCGTGCACCGGTTCCTGGGCGAGGTGCGGATCGCCGCGCAGCTCGCCCACCCGCACATCCTCCCGCTCATCGATTCGGGGGAAGCGGACGGCCTGCTCTTCTACGTCATGCCGCACCTGGAGGGGGAGACACTGCGCGACCGGCTCATCCGACAGGGGCGCATCGCGCCGCCGCAGGCGGTGGGGTTGCTGCGTGACATTGCCGACGCGCTGCGCGCGGCGCATGCGGCCGGGGTGGTGCACCGCGACCTCAAGCCCGAAAACGTGCTCTGCGCCGGCGATCATGCGTACCTGATCGACTTCGGCATCGCCGTTCGCGAGGACCTCAAGGAGACGCGGTACACGCAGGAAGGGATGGTGGTCGGGACAATCGGGTACATGAGCCCGGAGCAGTCCGCCGGGGACCCCGTGGGGCCGGCCAGCGACCTGTTCGCGTGGGGCGTGATCGCGCGCGAAATGCTGACGGGATTGGGCCCGCTCACCGCGACCGCGCAGAGCCTGCCAGCGGTCCCGCCGGCCCTCGCGGCGTTGGTTCGGCAGGCGCTCGAACCCGAGCCGCACAAGCGGCCCGCTTCGGCCGGCGACGTCGTCGCTCGTCTGGAATCGATCGACGACGCACGCGGCCGCGTGCCACAACGCCGCAGGGCGCTGGTCGCCGTTGCGGCCATCGCGGCGCTCGTGCTCGGTCTCATCTGGTCGCAGGGTCGCGGTGCCGCGTCGGCGCGCGGGCTCGCGCTGCCGGTGGCCGTGGCCCCGCTGCTCAACGAGACCGGCGACACGACCCTGGGCATTTGGGCCCGGATGGCGGCGGATTGGCTGACGCAGGGC
>DATBIU010000197.1:0-6149 GCA_036556765.1 Gemmatimonadaceae bacterium
CCGCACGGAACCCCTGGAACGCGCCCACCCGATACTCGATGCGATTCCCGTTGAAGTAGCCCTTCGCCTGGAAGCCAATGTCTCGCCCCACGCTCGATTGCGTTGCCGGCGTCGCCAGGAACGAGAAGGAGCTGTAATCCAGGCTCAGGAGCGTCGCCGCGCTCTGAATACAGTTCCGGCAGAAGGGAACGAACATCAGGCCGGCCGAGATGGTGAGCGGATCGGAGAACTTCACTTCCGCCAGGGCATCCTGGAGGATGAAGCCGCTCCCCAGGGCTTTCGGAGAACGTCCCAGATTTGGATTGTCCGTCTCGATGAAGAACGTGATGTTCTTCGCCACCTGGCCGCCGACGAGCAGCCGCGCGCGTCGCAGAAAGAGGTTCTGTGCATATCCTTCGCTCACCGGGTCCTGCGTCCAGTCCCCCCACCCCTGGAGGAGCGTCCCGAACCTGATGCTGATATCGTCGTTGACCTTGATCGATGCCTGCGCGGAGGCAGTCCCGCTCGTGCTCGTTAGGGCCACCGCGACCAGCGCGACAACGAGAGCGCGCCGCGTGTACAGAGTCACTCGCTCAGCCGACCGTTGCATGGTCATGTGACCTCCCAATGCGAGTTCCGATGTCTTCCGCTCGCGTACGATCCAGCGACGTGCCCACCCTACTGCGATATGACTCGCGCGCACCGCGACCCGGCTCACAATCCTGGCCTCGACGGCCTCAGGGACGTCGCGAGAGGAACTCCCTGGCGACCTTGCGCTCTACGCGCGATGCGTCAGCCCTGTCCATAAGACGGCTGAGCTCCCCGTAGTGCTCGCGCGCAGTCGCCGTCTTTCCGGACAGGTCAGCCGCTCTCGCCGCGCCGAACAGCGCGCGAGCCCGCCGCGGCTCGCGCGTGAGCGTGGCCTCGTACGAACGCAGCGCCAACGCGGGACGCCCGAGCTCCATCAGCAAATCCCCCTCGAGCTCTCGAGCGGGCAGGAGCGGCCCCGGCGTGACCGGGTGCTTCTCGACCGTTTCCTCGAGCTGCGCAGCCTGTTGCGCCAGGCGCACCGCACCAGCGTCGTTCCCCTCCGCATGTGCCACCCATGCCGCCGCCGCCAGCCGCTGCGCTTCGACGATCGTCGCCCAATACGTGTCCTTACGGGCTGTGAGCGAATCGCGTAGCGCGGCAAGCTCGGCGATCTCCGCGTTCGCTTGCGTCCGGTCGCCACTCCGGGCGGCACCCACGGCGCGCGCGAATCGCGAGATCGCCACGACGAAGGCAGCCGCTTTCGATGGCACGGGCAACCGAGCTGCCTCCTTCCACGCCGAGCGCTCGAGTGCATATCGCGCCGGCATTGCCACCGCGTTGTAGTCGCGGATCCCTCCGTAGTAGCGGTCCGCCACGTCGCGCGAGCGCGCGACTACCCGAGCCGCCTCGCCATCTCGGCCCTGCTGGAGATACGCGTACACCATGTAGTCGTTCGGGTGCGCGGCCGCGTTCGAGTCCGGCTCGGCCGCAGCTGACCGG
The DNA here is from genome assembly GCA_036556765.1 of Gemmatimonadaceae bacterium. Classification (GTDB taxonomy): domain Bacteria; phylum Gemmatimonadota; class Gemmatimonadetes; order Gemmatimonadales; family Gemmatimonadaceae; genus JAICNG01. The sequence continues at coordinate 1,510 of DATBIU010000197.1, forward strand.
CGGTTGGTCTCGATCGACTCATCCCAATAGCCGAGGCGCGTGAAGATGTGCGACGGCATGTGCAGCGCGTGCGGAGCGGCCGGTGCGATCGCGGCGTACCGCCGCGCGGCCGAGAGCCCGTGGGTAGCGAGTTGCGGCGCGTCGAAGGTGTGAATGATGTAATGGGCGAGCCCGGGATGGTCCGGCTGCTTCTTGAACAGCGGCTCGAGCAGCGTGGCGGCAAAGAGCTGTCGCTTGAACTCCAGGTCGGTCGGCGGCGCGTTGGCGATGATCGCGCGGGCGTAGAACACGGTGGCCTCCGTGTCGTCCGGATGCGCCTCGTGCAACGCCTTCATCGCTTGCTCGTGCCGCGCCAGGCGGGCCAGGTGATCGAGCGCATCAGCGTCGCGCCACAGTGCAGCCACCGCCTCGATGTACATCTGCTCGCGATGCGAGACCTTCGACGCGAGCGCCAACGCGCGTTCCGCGGCCGCCAGTCCCGTGCGCTGGCGCTCGGCCGGAATCGGCTGCCTCACGAACGGGTTCCCCCACAGCGTCATCGCGACTCCCCAGTGCGCCATCGCGCAGGCGGGGTCCGTGGTGGCGATCGCGTCGAACGCCCTGTGCGCCGCCTCGAACCAGAACGAGTGCAGCATGGCCGCCGCACGGTCGATGTCCGGCTGAACGCCGGCCGCGCACGAGGTGGGGAACGACACGCGGCCGAGTACCTCGCCCGCGCCGTGGTGCTCGTGTTGGGCGGCGGCCGATGAGGCCAGGAGCACCGTCAAAACCGCCGCGGCAGTCCGATGCATGGTTGAACCCCCTGCGTGATCCGCGCAGGACGACCAATGAGCATCGAACTTTCGTTACCCGGCCGTACCGCGCAAGACCGATGATGCGGCAGTCAGGAGCCCGGCATCAGGGGGTGTCAGGGTGGAGGTTCGAGGAGAACGGCTCGCGCAGCTCCGGAGACCTCCTCCCCGACACCCCGTTGATCCCCTTGATCCCCTTGATCCCTTGATCCCCTTGATCCCCCGATCCCCTGATCCCTAGTACATGCTGCGGTAGAGCTCCCGATTGCGCAGGATGATGCGCACGTAGTCGCGCGTCTCGCGAAAGGGAATGCGCTCGACGAACACCTCCGGATCCTGCGTTCCCGCCTTCTCCAGCCATCGCTTGGCGCGCGAGCTTCCCGCGTTGTACGCCGCGAGCGCGTGGCTCACGTGAGAATAGCCGCTGAGCAGTCCGGCGAGATGGGTCATGCCGAGCTCGAGACTCACGTCGGGCTGGTAGAGCAGCTCGGCGTCCCATGTGTGATAGTCCTCCGCCGCCGCCAACTGGCGCCCGACCGCGGGCATGATCTGCATGAGGCCGCGTGCGCCCGCGCGGGAGGTCGCGCGCGGCTCGAAGCTCGACTCCTGTCGAATCAGCGCGGCGACCAGCGATGGATCGAGGCGGTGCCGTTCCGCCTCACGAGTGAGCACCCGCTCGAACGCCAGCGGGTAGAGCACGCGGTACAGGCGTTGGTCGCGTACCGCTCCGTTCGAGAGCGCCCTGTTTCCGAGCCGAATCGCGCGGGGCGCCAGATCTCGATCGCGGAACGCTCGCGCCGCGGCCAGTGCCGCGTCGACCGAGCGCTCGGCCTCCGACGCCATCCAGTCGTACTCCATCCTCGCCTCGTCGTCCATGCCGAGCGACTCGAGGATCTCCGCGCGCCGCAACGCCGCAAGCATCGCCGAATCCACCTGAACGCTGTCCGGTGCCGCGCTCGGCACCCATGGCTGCTGCTCGAGACGCCGCGCCGCCAGCATCGCGTAATACGACGCCGGCTCCCGGGTTACCGCCTCGGCCCACCGCGCACGAGCCGTGGTAGTATCGCCGACGCGTTGCCAGGACCGGCCACTCCAGTACAACCCCGCCAGCGTCTCGCTGGAGCGCGAGCGGTGGAGCGCCAGCGTGTCGAGCTCGAGCGCCGCCGTTCGATAATCCTCCTTCACGAACGCGAGAATTGCCGCGCGAAACCGCGCGCTCGGCGCCAGCGCCGCCGTGGGATACTGCGTGGCGGCACGACGGAAGAACGCGCGCGCGTCGTCGTCGCGACCATCGTCGGCGGCGAGATCGCCAAGGAGGTACAGCGCCGACGAAGCAGCGGACGTGTCCCTGGCGTGGCCCGAGACCACCGCTTCCAGCTCGGTGCGCGCCCTGGTGCCGTTACCGCCGCGCAGCAGCGCCCGCGCGCGCTCATACGCCGCTCGCGCCGCAAGCCTGGAGGATTTCGGCACCCTCGCGAACTGCGCCGCCGCCTCCCCGTATCGCCCGACACTCGCCAGCGCAGCCGCCCAGGTATATCGGTCGTTCGGCGTCCCCTGGCCGGCGCGAAACGCACGGGCGAATCCCTCGATGGCGCGTGACCCGGGACCCGACACCGCCGTGCTTCGCGCCGCCATCAACTCCTCCGCGGGTGTGAGCGGAGCGAACACCGCATCGAGCAGCTCCACGGCAGCGCGCGCGTCGGTGCTCCCACGCTTCGCCCGCACGATCGCGACCAGCTCCTGCCGGATCGCGCCCCGCACCGACGTGTCGCTGGCGGCTGCGGCCTCGGCTACTCGCAAGCGATACGAGGTCATGCGCGCGCCTAACGCCTCGTACGCCAGGGCGGCGCCGGCGAAGTCGCGAATCCGCTCGCGCGCCTGTGCCTCCACCCACGGCACGCGCGCCCGCGCCGCTGGCGTCTGCAAGGAAGCGTAGTGGACCGAGCGCGCCGCGCTGTCCCCGGTGACCGCGGCCGCGCGCAATCGAAGCCAGTCCGCGACGTCCGGCAGCAGCGACGCGCCCTCAGCGTACGCCGACGCCGCCCGCTCGAGCGAGTCCATACGATCGAGGGCGCGCGCGATCAGCACGCGACGAACGCCTCGCTCTCGTGGGTTGCTCGCCGCCTCTTCCGCGAGACGCGCCTGCCGAAGAACCAGGGTGTCCTCCCGCCGGGCCGTCGCCGCGCGCGCCAACAGCTCCCGGCCGAGCCCGTCAAACCGTTCGTCGAGCCACGGCTCGCGCTCGAGCAATCGCTCGACACGACTCCATCCACCCCACGCCGCCGCGGCCCTGGCCGCGAGCAGCACCCGCTCCGGAGTCCGTTGCGAAGAATCGCGCAGTACCGGTTCCAGAATCTGAGCCGCACGCCACGGCTGGCCGTTCTGCAGCGCCGCGCCGGCTGCGATCAACACGGAATCACCGACCGCGGGAAGCTCGAGCGTTCCTTCCGACATCTCGCGCGCCGCCGGCTGGTTGCAGCCAAGCACGAACGCCAGCAGGACAAACGACACACGTCTCATGATCACCTCAGACTACCTGGCTGCGCTCACGTCACGGGCTCACGCGCGATTCGTGGTGCCCTGTGCAAGTACGGGTCCGTACGTGCCATGTCGAACCCTGTGTTGGACTTGCTACGGCTCCTGGCGGTGCGGCCGGGAGGGACCCGGCGTCACCCCCGCGGCAGCGTGAGCGTGAAGGTCGAGCCAACTCCCTCACGACTCTCCACCGTCAACTCTCCGCCCATCCCGCGCGCCAGATCCCGGCTGATCGCGAGTCCAAGCCCGATCCCTTCCTCCGTTCGCGTCAGGCGCGTGTTGATCTGCACGAAGGGGTCGAAGATCGACGTCAGCTTGTCCGTCGGAATGCCGATCCCCGTGTCCGAGACTCGAAACGCGATCACATCGGGGCGCGACTCGCAGCGTAGCGCTATCCGCCCACCCGGGGGTGTGAACTTCACCGCGTTCGACACGAGATTGATGAAGATCTGCCTGACGCGCTCCGGATCGGCGCGCACCCGGTCATCCGCGTGCCCGTCCACCCGCTCGTAGGTCAGCCCCTTGGCGCGCACCAGGGGAGCAATGAGCGGCTCCACCGCCTCCATCGCCTCGCGGACCGAGAACGAGGCGATGTCGTATCGCATCGCCCCCGCCTCGATCCGCATGTAGTTCAGCACCTCGTTGATCAGTCCCAGAAGGTGCTGCTGGCTCCGCTTGATACGAGTCAGGTCATCGCGCTGCGCCTCGGTGATCGGCCCACGAACCTCCATCTGCATGAGCTCGACGTACCCGCCGATCGCGTTCAGCGGCGTGCGCAACTCGTGGCTCATCACCGCCAGGAACTCGCTCTTGGCTCGGCTCGCCGCCTCGGCCTCGGCGCGCGCGCGAGCCGCCTCGGCCGCCGCCTCCTGCGCGTGCTTCGTCGCCGCCTCGGCCCGCGCGGCTGCTTCGTGGGCCTCCTCCGATTGTACCTCGAGCTCGGCGGTCTGATCCTGCAGCACCTCGGCGAGCTGCTCCGCTTCGGCGCGTGCCTCGGCCTCACGCTCGAGCACCGCCTGACGCTCGCGATCCACCGCGCGCACCACCACCGCGCTCCGAACCACGAGAATGAGCAGCACGGCGATTGTCGTCAGGACCAGCAGGGCCGCGCCCCCCTCACGACTGAACAGCTGCGCGACACGCCCCCCGATGTACAGCCACCCCAGCACGAGGGGAACGACGATCGTCGCCGGAAGCAGCCGCCGCGCGAGCACGCCCCCGAGGTCCCGGGCGGTGAGGACCGCAAGGTGGCCGCGATGCGCGCGCGCCAGAACGAGGCCGAGCAGGAGCGAGACGAACCCGAGCGTCGTAATG
>DATBIU010000198.1:0-5514 GCA_036556765.1 Gemmatimonadaceae bacterium
ATTTTCTACTCCCACATGGGGATGGAGAGCTGGGCCTCGAAGGACAACCTCACCTACACGCGATCGCTCGTGGCGGAGTACTCGCCCTATTACTCCAGCGGCGTGCGGGCGGTGTGGCAGGCGACCTCCAGGCTCGTCGCACACCTCCATGTCGTGAACGGATGGCAGAACATCTCGGAGACGAACACGGACAAGGGAGTCGGACTGCGCCTCGATCTCACGACATCGCCACGCGCCACGTTCACATACTACGGATTCCTGAATAGCGAGTCCGGTGGTCGCCGCCGCGTGTTCAACGGGATCGGGGCCAGGCTCACGCCAACTGCGAGAACGACGTTCATCGGGCAATTCGACTACGGCACCATCGAGCAGGCCGAGGAGGGACTGGACAACTCGACGTGGTTCGGACTCGCGGCGATCGGGAAGATTCGGCTCTCGCCCACGATCGCGGTAACGGCGCGAGTCGAGCGGTTCGATGACGAGGATCAGGTCAACATCGCGACCGGTCTCACGGACCCCTTCCGCGGAAATGGGGCGTCGCTCGGACTGGACGTGACACCGTATTCGCGCGTAATGTGGCGAACGGAGGCCCGCGGCTTCTTTGCCGACGATCGCATCTTTCCCGATGCCGAGGTACCGGCCGCCCTGTCGGATCGAAGCGTCTTCGTCGTGACGTCGCTTTCCGTGTCCTTCTAGCGAAGAACGCTCGTGAATCGATGACCGCCCCTCTGGAGCGCCGACGCGAGCCGCGCCACCCCCAATCGACGCCCTCCGATTTTCTGGCGCTGCTCCAGCGCCGCGACCGGGGCAAGCTCAAGATCTACATCGGCTCGGCGGCCGGAACCGGCAAGACGTACCGTATGCTCCAGGAGGCCCATCAGCTTCGCCGGCGCAGCGTCGACGTCGTGGTCGGCTTCGTCGAGCCGCACGGCCGCGAGGAAACGGCGGCGCAGATCGGCGACCTCGAGGTGATCCCGCGCAAGAAGATCGAGTATCGCGGCGTCACCCTCGAAGAGATGGACCTCGACGCCGTGATCGCGCGGCGCCCGCAGGTCGCGATCGTCGACGAGCTCGCCCACACCAACGTCCCGGGCTCACGCAACCGCAAGCGATGGCAGGATGTGCTCGCCCTCATCGACGAGGGCGTGAGCGTCATCTCGGCCGTCAACGTACAGCACCTCGAGTCGCTGAACGACATCATCCAGCGCACGCTCGGCGTCACCGTGCGCGAGACACTCCCGGACTGGGTGGTCGCCTCGGCTGATCAGGTGATCAACCTCGATATCTCCGCCGAGGACCTGCGGCAGCGCCTCGCCGAGGGAAAGATCTACGCCCCCGAGAAAGTGGAGCGGGCCCTCGCGAACTTCTTCACGCCGGAAAACCTGACGACGCTTCGCGAGCTGGCATTGCGAGAGGTCGCCAGCTCGGTGGATCGCGTGCGCGAGGAGATCGTTCGTCGCGAGGAAGGTGCGCCGGCCGCAGCACCGAAGACGGTCGATCGCATCCTGGTCGCGATGTCGAGCAACCCGCCGTACACGGCGGCGATTCTGCGCAAGGCGAGTCGCATCGCGGGCCGACTCAACTCCGACTGGTACTGCGTGTACGTCCAGACGCCGGAGGAGAGTGTGGCGCGCATCGACACCGCTGTCCAGCGGCGGCTCGTCGAGAACATTCAGCTCGCGCAATCACTCGGTGCGGAGGTACGGAAGCTCGAGGGCGATGACGTGCCGGCCGCGATATGCAGCTTCGCCGTGGCGAATGGCGTGACGCTGGTCATCGTCGGACAGAGTCGGCGCTCGTGGCTGCACCGCCTGCGACGCGGCTCGGTGATCGATGCGCTGCTCAGGAACACGCAGGGGCTCGACATTCTGGTCGTTTCGTTCGAGGAGGAGGGGCGGCGATGAGGATCGGACAGCGCCTCTTCCTCGCGGTGCTCCCGGCGGTGCTTGGTCTATTCCTCGTCGCCGCGCTCGCGTATTGGGGGCAATACGCCCAACGCGTACCTCCGCTTCTGGTGATCGTGGCCGCCGTGGCCGCCGTGGCGTCGCTGCTCGTGTCGTGGCACAACGCCCGCTACGTGACGTCACGCATTGAGCGCCTCGCTGGAGCACAAGCGCATCCGCGTCCCGGCCCCAGGGACGAGATCGACACGATCGAGAGCGCGGTCGATCGGCTGAGCTCCGAAGTCACGATCGCGCGCGAGGAAGGCGCGCAGCGCGAGTCCCGCGCCGTCGCGCACCGGGAGGAGCTGTCGGCACTCCTTGCCACCGTGACGGAGTCGGCGATGCGCGCGATCGACGAGGTCCGCTTGCCGGTTCACATCCTGCTCGCGAATCGGTTCGGCGACCTCAACGAGAATCAGGAGGAAATGCTCGGTGCCGCGCAGAGCGCCGTCGACCAGGCGGCCGCGCTGCTCGGCCGCGTTCACCTCATCGCGGAGCTTGACCGCGGGTCGCTCGAATTGCGTCGCGATCCCGTTCGCCTGGATGACGTGGTCAACGCCGCGATTCCCGCCCTGCGAGCCGAGGCGAAGCTCCGGCAGATCGAGGTGAGCGTCGACCTGGCGCCGGCGCTACCCCGCGTGATCACTGACCGCACGCACTTTCAGGACGCCATCGCGACGCTGCTGCGGTCGGCGGTTCGCCGGACGGCCGATGGAGGCGTGGTGAGGATCGCCGCGCAGCGAGAGGGCGCCGGCGTCTGCCTGACGATCGAACATGGCACCGGAGACGCCGCCGGTGTCGAGCTCGCAATCGCTCGGCGTCTCATTGTCGCTGTCGGCGGCCGGGTTGAGGAGGGGGCAGCACATACCCGCATTGACATGCCGGCGACGCAGATCCCCACTAGCTGAAGGTGGCTGCAGCCCGGCCGCGTCGATGCGCAGAACCCGGTGCGCAGGTTAGTCGTTTGGTCGAGACGGCCCAGTGTCGCGGACGACCTGGTAATCGCCCGCGCGCGCGCCCGCTCGCAACTCCCACCCCGGTGCGAGCTCCAGCGTCCAGCCATCCCCCGTGATGGTCTTCCCGCGCGTTAGGCCGCCCGCCGGCACGGTCAGCGTGCTTTGATCGGGGGCGACCAGAACGCTCGTCGCCTCGAGACGGCCCCATGGACCGGTCGCCCGGTACGTGGGAACCACCGTCCCGGCGCCCGGGATCTGCGTGATGCCTGACGACACAAAGCTCGCCACCGGGGCGCGCGGCATGACGAGCACCGGCCCCTCGACGAACCGGCGGCGCAGCTCGGCGACCCGCAGCTTGTGCCGTTCCGCGCGCTGTTCCTCGGCGATCCGCAGCACGGGACCGTCGTATCGGCCGGCGGCACTGTCGACGTTCGACGTCGGCACGACGTTCGCCGCCGCCGCGAGCATCGCGCCCAGGTCGTCGGTCGCCTTGATGCGGCGCGTCCAGCCGGGCGACCAGGCGTCGAGCAGGATGCCATAGGCCGCTCCGGAAGGGTAAGCGAACGTGCGCAGGAACGTCTCGTACTGCGGCGCCTTCGTCAGCTGCTCGATGGCGCTGGCGATCGCCTCGGCGGTGTCCGCGGCGGCGGCGACCGTGCCGGTGTACTGCGCGAGTCCTTCCTGGACCTCGAGCAGCCGCTCGCGCTCGGCCGCGTCCGGGAACAGCGAGCGTCGCCGCGCGCGGAAGGCGAGCGCCTCGCTCACCGCGCCGGTGCGCTCGGCGCCCCGCGATGCCAGCGCGCTGGCGAGCGCTCGCCATTCCAGCTGCAGCCAGTACCGTCCGTCGGCGGTCTCGAGGTGGTCGTTCGGCCTGTCCGCCACGATGAGGCCGAGTTGCGGCTGAATGCGGTGAAAGAGCTCGTGCAGCATGAGACGCGCGCGATCGGGCGGGGCGGCCGCCGCGAGCATCGGCCAGACGAACGTGGCCCACCGAGTGCCACCCCAGTCCATCGCCGCGTTGGCGAATCCCAGAATCACGGGGCGGGGCGCACTGGGCGCCGGCTGATTGGTGGCGATCGTACTGGTCGCCGCGTCGGCGAACACCATGGGACCGCACAGCGACACACCCCACAGTCGCCCGGCCTCTCGCTCACAGAGTGCAGCCGCCTCCGCGAAATACTGGGCCGCGCGTTCCTGATCCACCTGCGCCGCCGCGGGGAGCACCCACAAGGCGCCTGCCACGAGCCCCAACCGGCGCAATGTCGCGTCCGCTGTCATGATGACACCTCTCCGGGTGGCCACGGCTGCCCGAATCCCAGCACGTATCCGTCGGGATCGCGCGCCGCGAACTCCTTCATCCCATAGGGTTGCACCGTGAGGCCGTAGACGAGCTCTGCCCCGCGTCGCTGAAGCTCGTCATGCAACGCCTGGACATCGGTCACCCAGAAGAACGCATCCCAGGTTCCGCCTTGTGCTTCGTTAGGCAGGATGCGGTCGACGTCGGGAACCCGCCGGAACATGAGTGCGCATCCGTCTCGGCTGTACACGGCGAATTCCGGGGGCGTACCGGCGGCGTACTCGAGGTCGAACCCGAACACGTCACGGTAGTGCGCGCCCGCCTTCGCGACATCGGGCACGGGGAAGTATGGCGCGCCGCGCAGGATGCGGGCGCGGCCCTCGCTAGCGTCCGCCATACAGCTCGAGCGTGTTGCCATCCGGGTCGCGGACCGCGGCGTGCAGGCGCCCGTCGCGCTCGACCGGTTGGTCCTGGAGCCGCCCGCCGTGCTTTCGAGCGGCGGCGACGACCGCGTCCACGTCGCGTACCTCGAACCCCAATTGATGGACGGGGAAGCCCTCGAAGTCGGCCGCGTCGCGGATGGGGACGAACTTGAGGGTGACACCACCCACCTCCCCGAACTGGGAGCGGAGCCCACCGGTATCCACCTCGCGAAACTCGATGCCGAACGCCTCACGGTAAAAGGCAAGCATCTCGGGCATATGATGGACGCGATAGGCCACCGAGGTCACCGTCGCGGTGCGGGGAAGGTCCCCTTCGCTGCGTGCCGAGCACGCGATCGCGCCCGTTGTCAGCCCGACCAGGGTCGCGACCAGGCAGGCGCGCCGCGTCACGTAGCCGCCCGCGCGTGAATGGAAGGCTCGACGGCGAAGAGCGCAGCAAGCTCGTCGACGGCTGGCGTCAACATCATCTCGAGGCGGGGAAGCCGCTGATCGTCGCCCCAGGTCGTTATGCGAACCCCGACGAGGCGATGCTGAGGGCCCGCGAACCCCTTGAGCTCGACGACGCTCGCGCCCTCCTCCTCCCAGGTGACCGCCTTCTCCCGCCCGGTCGCGGCGATCACGCGTCCGGAGAGGGGCGCGCCAGCGCGTAGCACGAGTGATACGCGATCGCTCCTCGTTCCGATCGCCCCCTCACGCGTGAGCCACCGGGCCAGGCGGGCCGGCTCGCCGAAATACCGATACAGCTCGTCAGGCTCCACGTCGGCGGGGCGAACGATGAGGGCGGTGTAGCGCGGTGATCCGAAATGCCGCTCGAGGAAGTGCTTCAGTACCGCCAGGGCGGCGTCCCACCCGGAGCGCACTCCCTCGTACTCCTC
>DATBIU010000199.1:0-2343 GCA_036556765.1 Gemmatimonadaceae bacterium
GTATGCATCTCGTCGATGAAGGTGACGAACTGTCCCTCGTTCGACGTGATCTCCTTGAGCACCGCCTTGAGGCGCTCCTCGAATTCGCCGCGGAACTTCGCGCCGGCGATCAGCGCCCCGAGGTCGAGCGCGACGAGGCGCTTGTTCTTGAGGCTCTCGGGGACGTCGCCGTTGACGATGCGCTGCGCGAGGCCTTCGACGATCGCCGTCTTGCCGACGCCCGGCTCGCCGATGAGCACCGGGTTGTTCTTCGTGCGACGCGACAGCACCTGCACCACCCGGCGAATCTCCTCGTCGCGCCCAATGACCGGATCGAGCTTTCCCTTGCGGGCGGCGTCAGTGAGATCGCGGGTGTACTTCTGGAGCGCCTGATACTGGTTCTCGGGCGTCTGATCGGTCACTCGGTGCGCACCGCGCACGACCTTGAGCGCCTGGACGAGCGCGTCCCGCGTGGCCCCCGCCGACGACAGCACCGCGAAGCTGTCGGTGCCGCGGACGTCGGCCAGGGAAACGAGGAGATGCTCGGTCGACACGAACTCGTCGCCGAGTGACTTGGCGAACTCGTCGGCCTTGTCCATGACCTGGTGCAGCTCGCGCGACAGCGTCGGCTGAGCGCCGGTCTGCTTCGGGTAGCGCGCGATCTCGCGCTCCACGCGCGAGCGCAAGTCGCTGACGTTGCCGCCGATCTTGTGGAGCAGGGGGACAACGATCCCTTCCTCCTGCTGAAGCAACGCCAGGAGAAGGTGCGCGTCGTAGACGAGCGGGTTGCCGGTGCGGCGAGCGATCGACAACGCTTCGTTGAGCGCTTCGGCAGCCTTGACGGTCAGGCGATCGGAGCTGAGCATCGGGTTCGCGCCTTGATAAAGTACATTATTATCGGCTTCGTAAGCATCACACGGTCAACGTCTAGCAACCACCATTCCGTGGATCTCTGCCGAGTGTGCGCACCGGCGCTGCCGGGGTGGCGCGTGCTACGGCTCCTGCGCCGAGCCGTTCGCCGATTTCTGCCGGATCGACACTCGCGCCGAATCGAGCAGAGCGAACACCACCTCGTCGGTCGCCGCGCTGAGCCCGGCGATAATGCCCTCCATGGTCCCATCGGGAACCGGCCGCTCCACGCGTGCCGCTCCCGACCACACGATGGAATCATCTTCGATGCGGATGAGGCTCGCTTCCAGGTTCACCGCCACGAAGACGTCGTTGCCGCGATCGATCTCCTCGAACTCCCTGACGGTCCCTCGCCACCGATGGGTGAAGCTGCGGCGCGTGGGAGGATCGAACAGTGCCCCGCCCCGCAACACCGGCCTTTCCTGCACGAGGTCCGCGGTCCGGCGACCCAGCATCTCCCCGAGCGGCATGGCCCACTCGCGGGAAGGGTACGCGGCGTAGCCCGACTCCCCCACGCGGTAGACTATTCCCCGCTGCCCGTACAGGCCGGGCGTGGTGTATCGGGAGACGGCCAACGCCCCCTCTGGAAGGTGGTCGAGCGCCACCGGGAGCGCCACGGTCGATGTCTCCGCCCTCGTCGGCATGAGGCGGTACATCTCGATGGGCGCAACCGTTCGTGCACGGAAGCACCCGACGGCAAGAGCGGCGAGGGCGAGAGCCGACAGGCGACGCGTCATTGCGCAGCCGGACCCGCGGTCTTCTTCGGAGGCTGGCGCCGCGACAGCACGCTCGTCGGCTCCTTCTCGAGCCGATCGGCGAGTCGCGCGAGGTCCTCGGAGGCTGCCGAGAGGTTGTCGACGATGCGGCCCAGCCGATCGCCGTCGCCGGTGGCGTCGCGCATGTCGCCGATGAGTGCGCGCAGGTCGCGCATGGCCGCCAGGGCCTCGCGCTGTGCCTGCCGAAGTCCCGGGCTCGCGTCGCGGAAGGCGGTGTCGAGCGAGCCGATGAGCCGCTCCGTGCGAGTGAGCATCCCGGCGAGCTGGAGCGTGGCCTGGTCGAGATTGTCGATCACCCGTCCCGAGCCGGCGGCGGCGTTGGTCAACAGCGCGTCGACGCGCGACAGCGTCCGGTCGATGCGATCCCACGGGCTCGAGGCGGCGATCCGCTCCACACCGTGCAGGAGCGTATCGGCCCGGTCGAGGAAGACCGCCAGTCGACTCATGGCGTCCTGAAAAGTGAGGTTGTCGCGCGTGGGCACGCGGCTGCGTGGCGGGAGCGCGGCCGACGTCGGCAAGCCCGCCTCGAGGTTGAGATACGGCTGTCCGAGAAGCCCCACCTGCGTGATCGTGGCGTACGTGTCGACGCGTACCGGCGTCTGGGGACGGACGCGAAAGGTGACGTCGATTCGTGTGGGGTCCTCGGGGTCGAGTCGCAGGCGGGTGACCGATCCCACGA
>DATBIU010000200.1:0-25361 GCA_036556765.1 Gemmatimonadaceae bacterium
CACGGACAAGACCGTGTCGTCATGCGTGGCCCCGGCACTCGGAGCATTCCCGCAGGTCCGTGAAGACCCCTCAAAGGCACCGCAGTTGGGATTCTCTGTGAGTCTCTGTGTGCGTCTCGGTGTCCTCTGTGATACGCTGTCAGGGCTCGTTGCGCGATGAACCCGGCCCCGCTGCACCCACCCGCGCTGCACCCACCCGCCTGACGAGCCCCTCGAAGCGCGGCTCGCCATACAGCGGACGCAGCTGCGGATCGATTCCGATGAACACCATCGAGTGCGAGCGCTCCTCGTAGGCATGCTCGAGGAGCTGGAGGGCCCGGTCCCGGTCGCCGAGCGCGAGATGGATCTTCGCCACCTCGTAGGTGGGCACGTAATCACGAGCACCCCGGGTCTCGAGCTCGCGCAACAGGCCGCGCGCGGCGGCGGTGTCGCCCGCGATCGCGTGCGCCCGAGCGAGCGACGCCACGAACAGTGCGCTGCGATGGGTGAGCTCCACGGCCCCATCGAGCGCCGCGAGCGCCTCGGGCAGGCGGCCCAGCTCCTGAAGCGCCCACCCGCGCCAGAGTAGCGCCACCGCGTACTGGGGATCGAGCTCGAGGGTGAGCCGGCATTGCTCGGCGGCGCGCTCGAACTCGCCGGCGTAATACAGCACCCATCCGTGCGCCGCGCTGGCGATGAGCGACAGCGGATCGATTTCCTGGGCCCGGCGCATCGCGCGCTCGGCTTCGTCGAACCGCGCCCGCACGGTGAGGAGGTTGGCGTACCACTGGTGCGCGGTCGAATACCGTGGCCCCACATCGATCGCTCGTGTGAACCACTCCTCGGCGCGGGCCCAGTCCCACGTGTGATACATCGCCACGTAGCCGAGCGTGGCATACGGCTGAACCAGAGTGGAGTCGAGCGCCATCGCCCGGCGGGCAGCGTGCTCCGCCGGCGGAAATGCCTCACGAGGCGGGAGATAGTCGTAGAAGCCGAGCACCGCGCGCGCGTCGGCGAGGCCGGCATGGGCCAGGGCGTACGTCGAATCCTTCTCGATCGCCTGCGCGAAGTATCCGGCCGCCGATCGAAGTCCCTCCTCCGTCCGGCGGTACCACGAGTAGCGCCCCTTCATGTACAGGGCGTGACGGCCACGGAGGTAGAGGTTGTACGCCTCCAGATCGGTGCCACGCCGCGCGGTCGCCGCGGAATCGGCGCGCTCCACGAGCGATCCCTTGAGTGTCTCGACGATCGAGCGTGAGATCTCCTCCTGGATGGCGAAGATGTCCTGAAGCCGTCGCTCGTAGGTGCGCGACCAGAGCTGGTATCCGTCGTGCGTGCTCGAGAGTCGCGCCGTAATGCGCAGTGTGCCGTCGGCCGTCCGCACGCTGCCGTCGAGCACAGTGGCGACGCCGAGTCGCGCGCCGACGTCGCGCACGTCGACCGGCGTTCCCTTGAACGCGAACGACGACGTCCTCGACGCGACGCGAACCCCTTCGACGCGACCTAACGTGTTGATGAGCTCCTCGGTCATTCCGTCACTGAAGAACTCGTGATCCCGTCCGGGGCTGAGATCGATGAAGGGGAGCACGGCGACGCTGGCAGGGTCGGCGGTAGTCGGTTCGTGCGCGCGGCCGCGCGCGACCATCGCGCCCGCCGTCGCGATCGCGATGATCCCGAGGGCAACGCCCCAGCGGCGCGGGTGCCAATACCCCTTTCGACGGGGTGCGACGGTTGGGACGGACTCGGCTCCGGCCGCTGACGACCCGACCTCCGCCGCGGATGGTGCGAGCCCCGGCGGCGCCGCGGGTGAGGACACGCCAGGCTCTGCGCGCAACGATGCCGCAAGCTCCGCGACGGCCGCATCTGGCTGGGTTCCGAACTCGCTCTCGAGCAGGGCGGCGTGCACGCGTGCGTGCTGAAGCGCCGCGGCGCGATCGCCGGACCGGTCCAGTGCGCGCATCAGCCGCACCGCGACACGAGAGCTGTACGGATCGTGAGCGGCGAGCGCCCGCCACCAACGCACCGCCTCCACCGAGTCGCCGCGCCGCGCCGCGAGCTCGCTCAGCGCCTCCAGCGCGCGCGCGTAGGAGCGGCCGAGTCGGTCGCGCTCGGTGTCTGCCCACCGCTCGAACTCTTCGGCGCCGGAGAGAAAGAACCCGTCGAGAAACGGACCGCCGTAGAGGTCGGTCGCGCGCTGCCACTCCCCGTGATCGACCGCGTCCTCGAACTCGGCCACATCACTCGGCAGCACTTCCGGCGAGAGGCGGAGCTCATCGCCGGCGGTGATGATCGCCTCGCCGCCCAGGGCCTGGTTCACCCGATAGATCGAGTCGGACAACAGGGGACGGCCGTGCTCGCTGTCCTGCTCGGGCCACAGAAACGCGATGACCTTGTCGCGACTCATCCCCCGCGCGCGCGCGACGGCGAGCAGCGCCAGCAGCGCGATGCGTCGCCGTTGCGTGGCGCGGCCGGTGAGTGGGCCTGAGGGCGTCTGGATCGACGCGCCCGCGAACAGCTTGAGTGAGAACACGTTAGCGGTGGCGAGTACGAGGCGAGCCCGGGGCGAGAGTCCGCCGATGCCTCCCCGACATGATACGCGCGCCCGGGGGTCGGGCAAGCCACCTTCGCAAAGGAGTGTCTATGCGTGTCCGAATGACCACCAGAGCTGGAGCGGCGTTGCTGTCGGCGGTTGTCGTCGCGGTTGCGGCGTCGTGCGTCAACCGTGAGCCCACGCGGCCCTCGGCGAAGGACGCCCACGTTCACATCGCCCCGAGAGGTGTTGGCGCGGCGGTGGCGGACGTTGGCGAGAAGATGGCGGAGCTCCGGCGTGCGACGGTGCGCTACCACGACTTCGCCGCCGCACAGGTGGATGGCTACACGGTGAAGGTCACTGACTGCATGGAAGACGTGACCCGCGGCGGCATGGGCTACCACTACGCGAAGGGCGAGCTGATCGATGGCGGAGTGATCGAGGCGCGCCCCGAGGTGCTTCTGTACGAGCCGATGGGGGAGGGGCGCCTCCGCCTGATCGGCGTGGAGTTCATCATCCCCTTCACCGCCTGGACCGCCGCGGAGCCCCCCACGCTCTACGGCCAGACGTTCGCGCGCAACGAGACGTTCCAGGTGTGGGCCCTTCACGTGTGGCCGTGGCGCGAGAATCCGCGCGGCATGTTCTCCGACTGGAATCCGAAAGTCAGCTGCTCACGCGACGATAGCTGAGCGGAGATCCTCATGCCCCGATATCTGATCGAGCGCGACCTGACGGGCGCCGGGCAGCTTGGCGCCGAGGATCTGCGTGGCATTTCCGTGAAGTCGTGCAGCGTGCTGCGGGAGCTAGGCCCGGAGATTCAGTGGGTGCAGAGCTTCGTCACCGACGACAAGCTCTACTGCGTGTACCTCGCGGCGAACGAGCGGCTCATTCGCGAGCACGCGAAACGCGGCGGGTTTCCGTGCAACCGGGTGAGTGAGGTGCGGGGGGTGATCGATCCGACGACGGCGGAACAGCGACAATGAGGAATGGAGAATGAGGGGTGAGGGATGACTTCCTCACTCCTCATTCCTCCTCGCTCGTTCTTTACTCCTTCTCGCTCGTCTCCAGCGGCATCTCGAACTTCACCGGGAGCTGCACGAGCTGCCGGACCTTCCGCCCGCGCAGCATGGCGGGATGGAAGCGGGCATCGCGCAGGGAGCGGCGTACCACGTCGGTGAAGAGGGCGTGGCTGCTCGAGATCGGCGACACACTCTCCAGCACCACGAGCCCGCTCGTGTCGACGACGAACTCGACGAGCACTTGACCGGTCACGCGCTCGCGGAAGAGCGAATCGGGATACGCCGGCTGGATGACGACCGTGGTATCGGCACGGGCGGCGACGTCCACCTGGTCAGCGGTGAAGAGCTGACGGTCCTCGACCTGTTTGGCGAGCTCCGCCGGCGGGCCCGCTGCCGCCCGCGCCTTCCGGCGGCGCTCGTCGAACCCGGTCCAGATGACGATGGCGCCGCACGAGCCGCCGCCCCGTACCCATCGAAATTCCGGCGGCACCGTCGCGACGCCGAGGTAGACCTCGATGCCCTCGACGATGTAGGGGTTCAGTGCGTCGAGATCGAACTCGGCGGCCGTGGCGGGGAAGCCGTCCAGCCAGACGAGCGGCGCGCAGCGCATCCCCCGGAAGCGTACCACGTTGTTGAACGTGGAGGAGTAAATGCGCGCGCCAGGGACGCTGCGGAACAGGTCGGTGAGCTGGCTGGGATTGCGCTGGTCGATCTGGTCGCGGGTGATGAAGTGCCCGCCCGACGATCGCGAGCGCCGCTGGTAGAATCCGGCCAGGCGGCCGTGCTCCTCGAACCGGCGATCCCCGCGCACGACGACGGTGGCGAGTGCCTGCGCGAGGGGCGTGACGATGACCGCCATGGCGGCCGCCTCGTTCGGCCCGACGACGATGCTGGCGCTCGCGGGGAGGAACCCGAGCCGGCGCACGCCGACGGTGACGGTGCCGGCGGGAACGTTCGTTAGGCGGAACTGGCCCTGCGGGTTGGTGTGGGCGCGGAGGCTCGTGCCGGTGATGTTGACTTCGGCGCCGGCGATCCCCACCCCGGAGGAGTCGCGCACGATGCCCGCCACGGTACCGCGCGGTGTCGTGTCCTGCGCACGAAGCGCCGGGGGACCGAGGGCTCCCACTGCCAGGCCGACCGCGGCCACGACGTAAAGACGGTGCATGGGACCACCTCCGCCTGCGAGGGTAGGGGCGGGAACGGAAGGGCGCAAGGGATGGGCCGTCAACGACATGTAAGGCGCAGTGAACGGCCGAAGACGTCTCCGGGTGCTCCTACGGCGTGATGTCTATCCCGTAGTGCAGCTCCAGGTACCGCTCGATCACCCCGGCGACCGCCGCCGCGAATGCCGCCCTGTTCTCTTCGGTGTCCCGCACCCCGATCCGGTTCGTCTCGATCTGCACCGCGCAAATCACCCCGCCCGCGCGGCACCCATGGGTCGCGGTGTTGAATCCGCCGGTGAAGTACTCGTCGTCCCCGGGGTGGGGAGTGACGTCGCTCGGCACCGCGGAATAGCCCGCCCGCCCGAACATCGCGCCCAGGCTCTCGCGCCCACGCAACAGATCGGCGAAGGAGAGGGGCGAGCGCACCGACAGCGTTCGAATGCTGCTCGCGGCTTCGTGCGCTTGATGCTGATCGAGCGAATCGTCGGGCAGGCGAAGCTGGTCGCGCTGCAGCAGGTACCCCAATTCCAGCCGCTGAATGGCGTGGCCGTGGCCGTGCAAGTCGATGTACAGGCCGCCCGAGTAGCGCCGCCGGACGTCGGCCTTCGCCTCGTCGAGAAAGTCGTGGAACTCGCGCCACGCCTGCTCGGCGTTCGCGTCGCCCTGCGCGCCCTCGGCGACATCGCGATTCGCATCGAGCTTCGACCGGTGCAGGCGCACGATCACGACGTGCGCATGCCGGCCGGTGAGCCTGACGAGCGCCGAATCGACCGCGCGCGCCAGCTCCCCCGTGTTCAGGTCGGTCACCGTCGTGCCGTACGTCCGGTCGGGAAGCTCGGCCGGCCGCAATGTGCCGCCGTGCGGCGCCGAGAGAATCACCGGCAGCTCCCCCGCGATGTACTCGATGTACTGGTTGCGGCCGAAGTACGAGACCCCCGGCGTGTAACGCGCCGTGTCGAGCGGGTCGAGGTCGCGCGGCGATGATGGCGACGCGCACGCCGCGAGGAGCGCGGCCAGTGCGAGCGCGAACCGAGCGATCAGAACGCGGCGATCTCCTGGAACGCGCGCTTGAAGTCGTCCACCTGCGGCAGGATCGCATCCTCCAGGGACGGCGCGTACCCGACGAACGTGTCGGTGGATGCGATCCGCATCACCGGGGCGTCGAGCCACGCGAAGCACTCCTGCGCGATGGCGGCGGCGATCTCGGCGCCGTATCCCCACGACAGCGAGTCTTCGTAGGCGACGATCACGCGATTCGTCTTCTTCGTCGATGCGAACACCGCGTCGCGATCCCACGGGGACAACGTGCGCAGGTCGATCACTTCCACGTTCGGCCCGCCCGCCTCGGCCACCTGGTTCGCCGCCGCCAGCGCGCGCTGAACGGTCGCCCCGTAGGTGACCACGGTGACGTCGGTCCCCTCGCGCACGACCTTCGCCTTCCCGAACGGAATCATGAAGTTCGGCCCGGGATAGCGCGCCTTGTTGTACGTCTGCCGGTACAGGTGCTTGTGCTCGAGGAAGATGACGGGATCGTCACACCGGATCGCGGTGCGCAACAGGCCGTTGGCGTCGAGCGCGGTGGCAGGGCAGACGACGCGAACGCCCGGCGTGTGCGAGAAGAGCGACGCGCCGGTCTGCGAGTGATAGATCGCGCCGCGGATGTAGCCACCGTAGGTCGTACGAACCACGATCGGCGCCGAGAAGGCGTTGTTCGAGCGCCAGCGCATGGTGGCGAGCTCGTTGCGAAGCTGCATGTACGCCGGCCAGATGTAGTCGAAGAACTGAATCTCGACCACTGGCTTGAACCCGCGAATCGCCAATCCGATCGCGCGCCCGACGATGTTCGCCTCGGCCAGCGGGGAGTTGTACACGCGCGTGCCCCCGAACTCCTTCTGGAGCCCCCACGTCACCTTGAAGACGCCGCCCTTGCCTTTGACCTTGCCCATGTGCTGCTCGCGCGAGATGTCGGCGACGTCCTCGCCGAACACCAGAATCCTCTCGTCGCGCCGCATCTCGTCCTTCATGCACGCGTTGAGCAAGTCGACCATCGTCGTTGGCTCGCCGGCGAACTGCGGATCATCCTCCGTGTCGAACGCGTCGCTCGTCGGATCGACGTCGGGTGAATAGACGGCGAAATGGACGGTGTCCGCGCCCGGCTGAGGCTGCGCGAGCGCGTCGTCGGTGGCTGCCTGCACTTCGGCATCGACGTCCTGGCGCACTCGCTCGAGCTCCTCTTCCGTGGCGATGCCTTCCGCCGCCAGCCAGCTCGGGAAGGTGATGACGGGATCCCGCTTCGCCTCCGCCTCGCGCTCCTCGGGCGGCTTGTAGAGGATCTCGTCGTCCGACAACGAGTGCGAATACGGGCGAATGACGCGAGCGTGCACGAACGCGGGCCCTTTGCGACGGCGCGCGTGATCGACCGCCTTCTTCATGACGTCGTAGGATGCGAGCAGGTCGCATCCGTCGACTTCCTGGATGAAGAGATTCGGGAAGCCGGCGACGAGCTTCGATATCGAGCCGCCAGCGGTGTTCACCTCCACCGGGACGGAGATGGCGTAGCCGTTGTCCTCGACGAGGTAAACGATCGGTAGCGACAGGTTGCAGGCGGTGTTGAGCGATTCCCAGAACTCCCCTTCGCTCGTGGTACCGTCGCCGGTGGTGACGAGCACAATCTCGTCCTTCTGGAAACCTTCGGTCACGTCGAGCGCCTTCGCTCGGACGATCGCCTCGGCGGAGCCCACCGCTTGAAGAAACTGCGTTCCGGTGGGGGACGAGGTGGAGACGATGTTGAGGTCCTTCTTCCCCCAGTGGCTGGGCATCTGGCGGCCACCCGAGTTCGGGTCGGCCGCGGCGCCGACGGCGGAATAGAGCATTTCGGCCGGCGTCATGCCCAGCTGGAGGCAGAGCGCTCGGTCGCGGTAGTACATGTAGAACCAGTCGTGGCCGGGCCGGGTGACCAGGCCGGCCGCCGTCAGGATCGCCTCATGACCCGCGCCCGAGATCTGGAAGAAGATCTTGTTCTGCCGCTTGAGCTGGATCTCCTTGTCGTCGATCCGGCGCGAGAGGTACATCGTGCGATAGGCCGCAACGAGCTGCTCCGGACGGAGCTCCGGCGCCCCTTTGCGTTCCGCTTTCGTCTGAGTCGCCATATGCCTTCAAGATAGTGATCGGATTGCGGATTGCGGAATGCGGATTGCGCATGGGAACCCTGGGGGCGCCGGATCTCGGACCACGGCCGGGGTCTCACCGCAATCCGCAATCCGCAATCCGCAATCCGCAATCCGCAGTCGGACAGGAGGCCAAATGGGCACCCCAGCGCTCACGCATTGCATTTTCTGCGACATCATCAAGGGTGCCGCCGAGGTTTCGGTGTGCTATGAGGACACCGAGTTGATCGCGTTCATGGACATTCAACCGGTGAATGCTGGCCACGTTCTTGTCGTGCCGCGGCAACACGTCGAGTCGTTTCTCGACCTGCCGAAACGCCTGGGGACCCACCTGTTCGACGTGGCCATGCAGCTCGCGCCGGCCATTCGCAAGGTATCCGGCGCGGAGGGGATGAACGTGATCGTGTCGAGCGGCGCGGCGGCGGGGCAGGACGTTTATCACTTCCACATACATCTGATTCCGCGTCGGCAGGGCGATGGATTCGACGTACGGCTCCCCTTTGCCGAGTCGGACATGCCCGACCGGACGGTGCTGGACATGATGGCCGCGCGGATCATTGGTGCGCTGCGCGACCCCACGAGGTCCCGGGCGACTCCTCGCCAGGCGGCCGCCGTCCCGTGACCTTTTGCGGCGTGCCGCCGTCGAAAATATGAAAGGCGGACGCGCCGAGACCTTGCGCCCCGACGTTCCGCTCGACATTCGTACGGCGCGCGGCGCCCGCCGCCGCCGATCAACGACTGGAGGCACATGAGCGTCGATCGACGACCCTCTACCGACCCACGACACCGTCGGCCAACCGTCGTCGTCCCCCGCTGGTGCGCTCCACCCACCACGACACGCCCCGCCCGGGTTCCCCATCCGGCGCGGGGCGTCGTCCATTTCGGCGAGGTGCAATGTCTCGGCACGGCATTCATCGCATCTGCCTCCCCCGTGCGCCGCGCGGACTCCTCCGCCGGCGTCGTCATTCCCACCTTCGCCACGTCGATTTCAAGCGAGCGCTCAAGCGCGCCGTAATGCGCGACTGCGGCCGGCGCTGCGTGTACTGCGGCGCGTGGCTCGAGCACGATCATGCGACCATCGATCACGTGCATCCCCGGGCGCGGGGCGGCATCACC
The DNA here is from genome assembly GCA_036556765.1 of Gemmatimonadaceae bacterium. Taxonomy (GTDB): domain Bacteria; phylum Gemmatimonadota; class Gemmatimonadetes; order Gemmatimonadales; family Gemmatimonadaceae; genus JAICNG01. The sequence continues at coordinate 8,975 of DATBIU010000200.1, forward strand.
GCGTACGGGAACCTCGTGGCGGCCTGCGCCCCGTGTAATCGGCTCAAGGGCGACATGCTCCCTCACGATTTCTTCGTGCGCTATCCGCTGGCCGGGATGAATTTCTTGCTGTACGCGCGCGTGGTTCATCGCGCGTTGAAGCGGGGCGCGAGGAGGGCGGTCAGTCTCGCGTTGGCCGCCTAGGTGCTCAGGGTGCTCGGGGGACTGCCTTTCCCCTGAGCACCTCGAGCACCCTGAGCACCCGCTCCTAGTAGTCCACCGGCCTCAGATAACTCTCCCCGATCGCATTGGGGCTCACCATTGCGACGGTGGGAAGGCGGCGCTTCCAGTGGGTTCCCTCGAGGCGCTGCCTGACGACCTCCACCTCTGCCTCGTCGAAGCCGCGCGCGATCAGCTCCGCGGGCGCGTACCCGCTCAGCAGCCACTGAAGGATGTGGTCGGCCTTGGCGTAGCTGATCCCGAGGTCGCCCTCGTCGGTTTGGCCGTGGATGAGATCCGCGGTCGCTGGCTTGTCGACGATCTCCTTCGGCACGCCGAGGTGACGGGCCAGCTGCCACACCTGCGTCTTGAAGAGATCGCCGAGCGGATTCACCGGGGGCGAGTCGTCGGCGTGCCAGGTGAAGTAACCGAACAGGCGCTCGGTCTTGTTGCCGGTACCTAACGGGATCGCCTCGTGCTTCGATGACAGGTCGAACAGCGCGATCATGCGCACCCTCGCCATGACGTTCCCGCGGCGCGCCGGCGATGCATCGGACTCGGCGCTCAGATAGCCGTCCACCGCCGGCGAGATATCGAGCGTCCGCCCGACGATGCCGAGGGCATCGATCACGAGCTGGGCGTGGTCGAGGCTCTCCGCGCTGGAGGTCCGGTACGGAAGGCGAACGCCGATCACGTTCTCGGGTCCGAGCGCGCGGGCCGCGAGGTAGGCGGTGACGGCGGAATCGACACCTCCCGACAGGCCGATGATTCCCTTCGAGAAGCCGCGACGGCGCACCTCCTCCTGAATGAAGTGCACCAGCCACTTCTCCGTGAGGGCTTCGTCGATGTCGAGGGGGGGCGGTCCCCCGCCGCCCTCGAGCGGCGCCACCCGAACGATCCGCAGCGGCCCGCGAGCCGGGGGCTCGGCATCGGGGTGCACCAGCGCGTGGTCGCCATTCTCACTGGGCGGGTCGAACGCCAGCGCAGGCGCCTCACGAGGCTCGGCGGCCGTGAGACTCTCCATGAGGTGCGGCATCGCCGTGCGCAGGTCGGCGAGCAGCGGCATGTCGGCGCGGGCGCGGGTGAGGTCGGCGAGGTCGAGCGGCAGGACGACGAGCGCCTCGTCCCACAGTGGCGCTCGGATGCGAACATCACCCTTGGGGCCGGCGATGAGCGAGGCGCCGGAGAAGATCTTGCCGCCTTCGCTTCCGGCGAGGTTCGCGAACGACACGAAGATGCCGTGCTCTTCGGCGATGTCGCGGATGAGTCGCTCCCACCGGGCGACGCTCGCCGGGCCGGGGATGGCGTCGTCTCGCGGCCACGCGCCTCGGGCCGGGGCCGCGCTCGACACGAAGATCGCTTGCGCGCCGTCGAGCGCGGCCAGCGTTCCCGACAGCGAGTGCCAGGCATCCTCGCAGACGAGCATCGCCGCGCGTCCCCACGACGTGTCGAACGCGTGGAACTCGTGGCCGCGCTCGACGAATCGCTCCTCATCGAACAGCCCATACGTCGGCAGGAACACCTTGCGATGCACGTGCACGACGTTCGGCCCCTCGGGGCCGAGCGTGATGTACATCGCGCTGTTGAAAAGCGTGTTCTGGAAGACCTCGTAGAATCCGACGACGACGTCGAGACTCGATAGGCCGTTCGTCGTGCCGCGCCACGTCTCGTGAAGGTCGCGCGCGAGCGTTCCCGCGGTCACGGCGAGATCGCGCACGCCGCCCTCGACGAAGTATCCGGTGAGCGCCGTCTCGGGAAGGTGCAGCACCTGCGGTCGCGGCCGCATGCCGTCGACCTGCGCGAAGACCTCGCCGAGCCGCGTGAGGTTCGCGGCGTAGTCGCCCTTGGCGGGCTTCATCTGGGCGACGGCGAGGTGGACGACGGGGGGCACGCTCTAAAGATGGGCCCGACGTACCTGGGGGGCCAGGGTTTTTTGGGGGGCAACACCCGAAGATGTCAGGGGTCAGACGTCAGGATTCAGGCGTCAGAGAACGACCACTTCATCGCGCGTGTTCTGACACCTGACGTCTGACGTCTGACCCCTGACGTCTCCGGATTCTACCTTGTCACGAACGGTGGCGGGCGAGTCCCCGTCGCGCACGCCGTGCTCACCCCCTCCATCGACCCACGAGCGATGAAGGCAGCCACGATCCCCTCCACGCACCCGTCCGCCCCCGCGTGCGCCATGCCCGGAACGGTCAACACGGTCGCGTTAGGCATGGTGCGGGCGACGGCTTCGGCGAAGCGGGGCGGAGTCACCGGATCGAGCGCGCCGACCACGAGCAGTGCCTGAGCGTGTACCAGTCCCGCCGCCTGCACCGGCGGTCGCGTCGCACGCGGCCACGCGGCGCATGCGTCCCGGTACATCCGCGCTCGGTAGTCGCCGAGGAAGGTGCCTCGGCCGTCGTCGGTGGCGGTGTGGTCGTCGGCGCACATCGCGCCGAGATGGGCGCCGGCGTCGATCTGATCGAATACCACCCGGCTCAACTCGTACGCAAGCCCGACGAACGGCGTCCAGTCGCGCTCGTGCGCGCGGTGGATGACCATCGGAATCCGCCGTGAGAGGCGCGTCGAGTAGAGCATGACGCGCAGCCGATCGGCGAACACGCCGCGGGTGAGCGCCACCGTGACGCTGTCCCCGGACCGCGGATGCACAACGCGAACCGAGAGGGGTCCGCGATCCAGGCGTGAGAGCAGCTGGGTCAGCTCGGCTCGCAGGCGGGGGAAGGAGGTGCGGCAGAACGGGTCGGCGGCGCAGTCCGCCAGAACGCGATCGAGCGCTCGCTGGGCGTCGCGCGCGGCGGTCCGCGCCAAAGAGACCTCCTCGGGCACGGCTCCCTGCAACGCGACCGAGCGCACGCGGTCGGGGTAGCGTCGCGCGTACGCTAGCGCGACGCGGGTGCCGTACGCGCTGGCGTCGATGTCGATGCGAGCGATGCCGAGCCGTGCGCGCACCTCCTCGAGGTCCGCGACCGCGCTCGACGTCGTGTATTGCGTGAGGTCGGCGACGCGCCCGAGACGCGCGGCGCACGCGCGCACGGAATCGACGGGGAACTGGTCGCCGAGGTACGTCGCGATGTCACCCTCGCTCCCGTACAGCCCGCACCGCAGAGCGTTCGATCCGCCGGTGCCGCGCTGGTCCACCAGGACAATGTCGTGCGTCGTTCGCGTCGCGGCATGCGATGCCGCGATCAGGTCGGCGAGTGTCGTGGCTGGGAGCCCCGGCCCGCCAACGAGGTAGAAGAGCGTCTGGCGCGACGCGGTCGCCTGGCCGCGCGCGGGCAGAATCACGACGCGAAGGGCGATCGCGCGCCCACTGCTGGTCGCTCGGTTTTCCGGGACCTCGACGGTCGCGCACCGCACCTGCTCCTCCAGTCCCGGCACCCGGCAGGGGGCTGGCGACAGCGGCGTCTGCGCCGGGGCGGGGCTCACCGCACAAGCACCGATGACCGCGGCGGCTGCGGCGTGACGCGTCCGGATACTCATCACTCAATCCTCACCACGCGTGTCCACCGTCACAAGGCGATGGCGCGACCCGCTGATACCATTCGGGTCCCTTCGGGGTATTTTTCCAGATCCATGTCCCCTCGATCGTGATCGCTCGTCGCCCGCTCCTGCTCGCAGCGCCCTTGGTGGCGCTCTTCGCGCTCTCAGCGCCCCTGTTGGCACAGGAACCCGAGAGCGTGGAGCCGTGGCGGCTCATCCAGCCGCCGCAGTCATCGCTCGTGGTGGCGCGCGATGGATCGCTGATCGGGGAGATCGGAAAGGAATGGCGCACCTCGGTCCCGATCAAGTCGCTCCCGAAATACGTGCCTCAGGCGTTCGTCGCCATCGAGGACCATCGTTTCTACGAGCACGGTGGCGTCGACGTGATCGGCATCGCCGGCGCGATCAAGGATGCGGTGACCGGGTCGCCGCGTGGAGCGAGCACGATCACACAGCAGCTGGTCGGCAACATGCACCCGGAGGAGATCGACCGGCGCGACCGGTCGCTCAGCCGAAAGGTGCGCGAGCAACGCGCCGCGATCGAGATGGAGAAGCGCTACACGAAGGACGAGATCCTGGAAGCCTATCTCAACCAGATCTCGTTCGGGCATGGTTGGTACGGCATCGAGGCCGCGGCACGTCACTATTTCGGGAAGAGCGCCTCGCGCCTGACGCTGGAGGAGGCGGCCACGATCGCCGCGCTTCCCAAGGGACCGGCGATCTACGATCCCATCCGGCACCCCGACCGCGCGAGAAGCCGCCGCAACGAGGTGCTCGGGCGAATGGCCGCCAACGGCTTCATCACTCGCGCCCAGGCGGACGCCGCGAAGCAGCGCCCGCTCGTGGTCGCGCCGAACATGGGGATGTCGGCGCCCTCGCCGTACTTTGTCGATGTGGTCCGCGTTCAGGCCGAGCGCGCCGGCGTTCCGGTGATGAACGGCGGCTATCGCATCGTCACGACGCTCGATGCCGCGCTGCAGACCGCGGCCGTCGATGCGCTCACCGAGGGCACGCGGCGCGTCGAGAGCCTGCCGGCGTACGGTCAACCGACGTATGCGAAGCGCACGCGTGGGCAGACCGACTACCTGCAGGGGATGGTCGTGTCGCTGGACGCGCTCACGGGAGAGGTGCGCGCGCTCGTCGGCGGACGCGACTACGCGGAATCTCCCTTCAATCGCGCCGTCAACGGGGTTCGACAGCCGGGATCTGCCTTCAAGCCGATCGTGTACGCGGCGGCGGTGACCGACAGCATTCCCGCGAACGCGATCGTGCCCGACACGGCGCTCGCGATTCCCCTTCCCGACGGCACGCTGTACGAGCCGGGCAACGCGGACGACGAGTTCCTCGGCCCGATCACGGTGCGTGAGGCGCTCGTGCGGTCGCGCAATCCGGTGGCGGTGCAGCTCGGTGAGATCGTGGGCATGGATACGGTCGCGTCGTTTGCGCGCCGGATGGGGATCGAATCGCCGGTGGTGCCGGTCCCGTCATCGGCGATCGGCGCGTCGTCGCTCCGGCCGATCGAGCTCGTCGCGGCCTACTCCGCGTTCGCGACGTTAGGCGTCGCCGTCGAGCCGCGCTTCATCACGCGCATCGAGGACCGCGCCGGGCGCACCGTGTGGACGCCGGAACCGAAACCGCCGGCATTGGCGATCGACCCGCGGGTGGCGTTCATCGTGCGCGACATGATGCGCGAGGCGGTGGAGCGGGGCACCGGCTCGTGGGTGCGGCGACTGGTCGACCCGCGCGTGCCGGTGGCGGGAAAGACGGGGACGACGAACGACAACACCGATGTCTGGTTCGTGGGGATGACGCCGGAGCTCGTCGCCGGAGTGTGGCTCGGCTTCGATCGTCCTCGCCCGATCGCTCGCGGTGCGGGGGGCGGCACGTACGCCGCGCCGATCTTCGGGCAGATGATCGCGAAGTACTACGAGGGCCGGGCGGTCGGCACGTGGGCGCCGCCCGCGGGTCTCGTGGAAGCCGAGATGGATCGGGCGACCGGTTTGCTGGCGGATGCTTTCACGCCGCCGGAGCAGCGCTACGTCGAGTACTTTCTCGAGGGGACGGAGCCGCCGGAGCTTCGCCCGACGCCGTGGATCGTATTCCAGTACGGGCCGCTGGGTGGTGACTGATCATTTCTCTGAACTTCTGCAGACGTCAGGAGTCAGACGTCAGGTATCAGGAGTCAGAGAACCGCATCGACCTTTCTGACACCTACATCTGACGTCTGATCCCTGACGTCTGCGGAAGTTCCCCAATAGCACTTGGCATGCGCCCTTTCCTTCTAGTCGCAATCGCGGTCGCCGCGTGCGCCCCGCAGCCCACGCCGACCCCAGGCCCCTCTGCCCCGCGGATCACCACCGCCGAGCAGCTCGTGACCGCCATGCACGACCGGTACGCCGGGAGATGGTACCCGACGCTCGCGTTCGTGCAGAAGAACACCCGCTATCTCGCCGATGGGCGCACGGACACGTCGACCTGGACGGAGGCCCTGAGCTTCCCCGGCAAGCTGCGCATCGACGTCGAGCCGCGCGCGAACGGCAACGGCAACATCTACCGCAATGACACGGTCTACGTCTTCAACAGCGGCCGTCTCGTAAGGCAGGCACGTGCCCCGCATCCCCTGCTCCTGCTCGGCTTCGACGTGTACTTCATTCCCGTCGAGCGGTCGATCGCAGGCCTCCGCGAGGTGGGGTTCGATCTCTCGCGGATCCACGAGTCGACCTGGCAGGGGCGTTCCGCGTACGTCGTCGGCGCTGCGGCGGGCGACCTGCGCAGCCGTCAGTTCTGGATCGATCGCGACCGGCTGGTGTTCGTGCGAATGATCGAGCCCTCGCGGCGCGATACCACGAAGACCGCCGAGATCCGCTTCAACCGATACTACCAGGTGGGCGACGCCTGGCTCGCCCCGGAGGTGGAGTTCCTCATCGACGGCGCCCGCGATTTCCTCGAGGAGTACACGGAAATCAGGACGGGAGTGGCGGTGGAGGACTCGGTGTTCGATCCGACGCGGTGGCGGTAGGAGATCGAAGGCGCCTCTCCACCGCCGCTACTTTGCATATTGTCCGGCACCGAGAAAGTGCAAGGACACGTAGAGCTCGTCGCCCACGACCCAGCTGTCGTGCGGGTCCGACGGCACGTGAAACAGCGTTCCCGGCAGCAGCTCGTGCACCTTGCCGTCGTCGAACTCCACCGTCGCGTGGCCCGAGACCACTAGCCCGACGTGCTCCACCGTGCAGCGCTCGGCGCCAACAGTGGGGCCTACGTGCAGCGACCACCGCCATCCCGGCTCGTACGTCGCCCGGCCGATCGTCATGCCACCCAGTGTCACCAGCTCGAAGCGGCCTTTCTCGAAGTGGCGCACCTCATCGGGGGTCTCGAAGCGTTTGAGGATGAGCGCGTACATGGAAGGCGTCAGGGGACGGAGTCGAGCACCCGCTTTTTCCCCAGCGGGTCGATGTCGAACGCGACCGCCTGACGACGCCGCGCCTCGGCGCCGCGAACCGTCGCGAGCGACGTGTAATAGTCCAGGTACGCGAACGACGAGATACCACCCCGCACGAACTCGTAGCTCGACACGAGCTCGCGCCACTTCGTCATCTGATCGCCGACGTCGACGTACAGGTACGGCGTAAACTCCTCGGCGTCCTCCCAGTTCTCGGCGTACCACACTCGCGTGCCGCGGTGGGGCGGGTCGCCCGCTTTCCCACCGTCGATCGCCGCCAGGAGCACCGCGTCGACCACGATGGCGTGCGTGGCGGCATGATCGCGGTGAATGCTCTCGCGCCAATGGGTGATGACGAGTGTTGGGCGCACCTGGCGGATGACGTCGGCCACGTACCGCCTGGCGTCGTCGTTGTTCGGCACTTCCCCATCTCGAAAGGGTCCAAAGAGCACGTCGGCGCCGAGGATGCGTGCGGCGGCTTCCGCCTCCGTGCGCTTCTGACGCGCGTATGCGGCGGCCTCGAGCCTTGGATTCCCGCGCTCGCCAAGGCTGAGGTGAAGCACGACGATCCGGTCGCCGAGCTGTCGTTGCTCGAGCAACACGGCGCCCGCGGTGAGCTCCATGTCGCCGGCGTGTGCGCCGATGGCGAGGATCGTTCGCGGCTGTGCCGGCTGCTGCGCGGCGGCCGGCACCGCCGCGAGCATGAGCGCCAGCGCGAGAGCCCGAGTGCGGCCACTCACAAACCAGGCTCTTGGCGAGTTTCGGGATTGCCTTGACACCTCGCCCCTGTCCGCAAGCGGCCACGGACGGCCGGAACTGCCGAATGACTCGAATGGTGCGAATGACCGAGCGCGCGAGTCTGCCTCCGAGGTGTCAGCCAAAGACGCTGTCGGGACGTTGTCCGTGCGTGGAGCCTGCTATGACGCCGCGCGCCTTTCGCGTCATTCGAGTCATTCGGCAGTTCTCGCTGTCCGTGGCCCGTCATCGAGATCGTTCCCGGAGATTCCGATGAACGTTAAAGCAGTGGTGCGCATCCCGCCGGATTCGTGCACATCGACACCAGCTCGATGCCGCGATAGTAGTGCTTCAGGATCTCGCCAAAGGTGGCCTTCTTCTCGGCCATGCCGACGGCGCCGGTCTGCGACATGCCGACGCCGTGACCGAAGCCGCCGCCCCACGCCACGAAGCCCGTCAGAGCCTTCGTCTGCTTGTCGAAGACCGGCTCCACGTACACGAGCGTGCTCGGCAGGTTCACCCTGGCTCCCGTGGCGTCGATGTAGCGAAGCGAGGATCGCACGCGGTCCTTCGTGTCGTAGAAGCGGCCGTTCTGCGTCACGTATTCGATCGTCTTCACGCGGCCGGAGCCACTGCGCTCGAGGACGTTGATCTCGAGCACGGCGCCGACGTCCTCACCGGCCCACGATGAGATCACATCACGAATTTCCTCGAGGGTCCACTCGAACGTCCATCGGTGATACCGGCTCCAGTCCGACTCGAAGTCGCCCGCTCGCATCGCACGGAGGCTGCGCGCGTTCGCGTTGTTCTGGACGCCGTCCTCGTGGTTCTCCAGGGAGCTGCCGCGCTGGTGATCGGGTATGCCGCGCAGGTACGCAACGGCGTTCGAGTTGAAGACGTCCTCGTTGTTGGCGGTGAATCCGCCGCTCGTCGAGAAGTACAGGGCCTCGATCGGGTGCACGCCGTCCGCCGTCGCGATCACGCCCTGGGTTTCGTTCACCGCCTGGCTGGAGAGGGGGTGCTCGTCCTGGTATCCGCCATAGACCTGGTCGGCGGTCGTCGCGAGCAGGTTGTAGCCGTCGGCCTGACGCTTGTTGAAGTTCGCGATCGCGTACGTGCGCGCGGCCACGGATTGCGCCTTGAGCGCTTCGACCTCGGGGAACGCGATCGGCCCGAGCTCGCGTGGCACCACGCCCCAGAGGTATTCCTCGAGTGGAAGCTCGTTGATTCCCGCGATCGAGGCCCCACCGCTCGCAATGCGCACTTCGGCAACCCCGCGGTAGAGTCGCGTCCCAATGCGCACGATGCCGTCTGGCGACGACAGGACGACGTCGTTCGGAACGGTGGCGAGCGGGGTGGCACCGCGCCGCACCTCGATCTGCGGCGCGCCGTCGGACCGCGTCACCGTGAACGGGCCGCCGGGTAGTGTCGGAGGGAAGCTGAGGCCGGCCGCGATGAACCCATCGCGGAACGCATTGCGTTCCGCGGTCGACGCGGTCGTTGGCAACGAGCCAATGCGAAGGCGCCAGCAGCTCGCGGCCGGAACGAACTCCGTGTACCACTCGTAGCCGGCGAGTGTGACCTTGGCCGTCCAGGTATCCCGGGTGACGGTGCTGCTCGTGCAGGCGACCTGCCACCAGAGCCGGGTCCGCGATGTTCCGCCAGGAATGAGCACGGCGGTCAGGTTCTCGGCTGCGCCCGTGGCGAGCGTCGCGCCCGAGGTCTTGTTGATGACCGTGAACGAGCCCGGGCTCCCGATCGTGACGATGGTCGTCGGGGTCGAGCCGTTGATCGCCGGGATGACTCCAATGCGGATCAGTCCGGCGAATCCTGGGGGCGCGACGATTGCCTCCCCGATCGTGTCGTCCCTTCCGTTCTCGAATCGAGGGGAATCAGGACCGGTGAGCAGATCCGTGCACGCGGCGGAGATAACGAGCGTACCCGAGGCGAGACTCTTCGCCAGACGACCGAGATGCATGACGACTCCGGAAAAAGGGAGCGCCTAACTTACTCGCGCGCGGCGGTGCTGGAAGCCCCGCGAAGGTGGGCCGAAGACGGCGGCATCACCCCGCCGCGTTGCGCAGCAGCTGCGCCAGGAACCGAATCCCTTCCAGGTAGCTCGCGATCGCGATCCGCTCGTTCGTCCCGTGAAATCGGGACAGATCCTCGGCCTCGAGGCGGAACCCCGCGAATCGGTACACGTTGGGGGTGAGGTCGCGAAAATAGCGAGAGTCCGTTCCGCCGAGCACGAGATAGGGGACGACGACCGCATCAGTGTACACCTGACGGATCGACCGCTCGAGAAGCGCCCAGGCATCGGTGTTCGTCGGCGAGATCTGCGACGGCTCGGTCGCGACGCCCAGGAGTCTGACATCGACTCGTAAATCGCCGATGATCCGGCGCACGCGATCGACGATGCCGGCCACGCTGTCGCCCGGGAGAATGCGAAAGTTCACGACCGCCCGCGCCTGACTGGGCAGCACGTTGTCCTTCGGACTGCCCTCCAGCATGGTAACCGCGGTCGTCGTGCGAAGCATCGCGTCCGTCTGGGGCGACGCCGCGAGCTGCCGCTCGATCGCTGGATCGAAGAGCCACCGGTTGGCGAAGATCACGCGACGCCCGAACGACATCTCCCGCCCCAGTACGTCGAGCTGCTGCGCGGCGGCCCCGCGAATGCTCCCGGGAAAGGGATGTCCCTCCACTCGGGTAATCGCCCGCGCGAGCACGCCCGCCGCCGTGTTGCGCGGCGGCATCGAGGAATGCCCCCCCTCCCCTCGAACGATGAGCTCGAGGCTCGCGAACCCCTTTTCGGCGATCCCGACCAGCGCCACCGGTGCGCGCACACCGGGAGCGACCCCGGCCACCACCGCGCCTCCCTCGTCGACGACGAAGTGCGGCCGTATGCCCCGCGATCGGAGCGTCGCCGCGATGACGCCTGCACCTCGCTGGCCACCCACCTCCTCGTCGGCACCGAAGGCGAGGTACACGGTGCTGCGCGGCGCGAAGCCCTCCGCGAGCAGCGCCTCGCTTGCTTCGAGGACGCCGAGCACCGTGGATTTGTCATCGAGGGTCCCACGTCCCCACACGTGGGAGTCGGTGAGGGCACCGGAGAAGGGAGGGTGGGTCCACCGCGTCTCCGTGCCCGGCTCGACGGGGACGACATCGAAGTGACCCATGAGCACGATCGGCGGGAGGGCGCTGTCGGTGCCCACCCACGTATAAAGCAGCGCGTCCTTTCCAACCACCTCGCGGCGCATCGTCGCGTGCACTCGGGGGAAGGACCGCGCGATGTGGGCGTGCATTGCGCGGAAGGCCACGGGATCCCGCTGCGCGCTGTCGCTTGGCGACACGCTGGGAATACGAATCGCGGCGACGAGGCGGTCCACAGCGCCCGGGAGCGCGTTCGCGGCGACGGCCGGCGGCACCGGCACCCGCCGCGGCGTGAATTCATTCGCCCGCACCAGGGCCACGACGGCGATCGCGACGATGGCGACGCCTAACGCGGCAAGCAGCTTCTTCATTGGGGCTCCACCACCCGGTTGGGGCCAGGAGGCTCGGCGAGCAAGGCTCGCACCGGGCCGACCTCGTACCCGCGAGCATGGAGACTATCGATCAGTGGCGCAACCGCGCCGAGTGAGGTGGCGCGACTCGGATACCAGATGTGAAGGAGGATGATCGACCCCGGCTGCACGCGCTCGAGCACGTGGCGCACGATGCCCTCGCTCGTGGCCGCGACCGCTGGGTAGGAATCGGGCTCGATGTCCCACGTGACAGTCGTGCGTCCACGGCGGGACAGATACCAGGGCAGGCCGGCCAACTTGTATCCGAACGGTGGGCGGAAGAAGATGAGCTCCGTCTGCCCGGCGGCACGAATGAGGGAGTCGGTGCGCTCGATCTCGGTGCGAATGAAGCGCTGTGACTTGAGCACCATGCGATCGTGGCTGAACGTGTGGTTGCCGAGCTCGTGGCCCGCCTCGACCAGTCGCCGTCCCGCGTCAGGCGCGGCCGCGAGCTCGTTCCCCGTCACGAAGAACGTCGCGCGCACGTCGCGGGAGCCGAGGAGGGCGATGATGCTGTCGGCGACCGCCGGAGTCGGCCCGTCGTCGAACGTCAACGCAACGCGCCGGTCAGCCGTCTCGGCTCTGGCGACAATGGTGCCGAAGAGCTGTACGCTCCGGGCGCGCGCGAGGCGTCGCAGCCCCTCGAGGGCGGCAAGGACGACGAGGACCGCGATGACGACGACGACGACAAGCTTGCGCGTGGCTTCTCCTCCGGCGTCCTATCGCACCCAGTCGTTCGCGCGAATGTCCGGCATGCTTCGCACCTCGGCGAGCAACGCGTCGAGATCCTGGCGTCGGAAGAGCTTGCCGCGCAATACCACCACGTGTACGCGGCGCGTGTTGCCGATGTCGGACAGCGGATCCGCATCGAGCAGGACCAGGTCAGCCACCTTTCCTCGCTCGATCGTGCCCACGGAGTCGGCGATTCGCAACCACTCGGCGGGCTTTCGCGTCGCGCTCTCCAGCGCCTCCATCGGGCTCATCCTCAGCGAGTCCACGAAGAGTCGCAGCTCGTCGTGCAGCGAGGCGCCGGGGAAGACATTGAGCACGGCCACATCCGATCCGGCCATGATTCGCACGCCGGCCTCGTGCATCTCGCGCAGGTGCTCGAGCGCCACGGGCAGCGCGCGGTCGAAGTATGCCCGTCGCTGCGGCGTAACCTCCTCGACCTGCTCTCGCCAATCCTGGATCATGAACGCCGAGAGGTACGGCCGCAGCGGATGCACGGCGGCGGTCGTATCGGTCACGACCGCGCGAAAGTAGTCCATCGGCCTGAACACCGACTCGATGACCGTGACGATGGTCGGAACGACGCCGACATCGCGCGCGGCGAGTTGGCGCCAGAACGCCATCCGATCCTCTCGCGCCATGGAGTCGAGCGAGATCGGGAAGCCATGGTCCACGCCATCCTGGCCCGACTGGAGAAACACGGCCGGGGATGCGGTCACCACGTGTCCCACGACGCGCTTGCCGCGCGCGTGCGCCGCTTGCACCAGCGCGAGGTAGGTGGCGTCATCCTGTACCGTGCGGATCTTGAAGTGGTCCAGCTCCAGCGCTGCCAGCGAGTCGATGACGCGCCGCGCGTCGGCGGGCGAGCCGATGGGGATTCGCGCCCGCTCGAACGGCTCGACGCGCGACTCCGGCGGATCGCGACGCATCCGCTCGATGTTACGTAAGGACTCGAGGTACGGGCCGGCGATCAACATGCGCGGCCCCACGCGCGCGCCGGCGCGAACCTCCCGCCGCCAGCGCAGCACCTCGGCGTGCTCGCTCCCCTGGTCGCGAAGCGTCGTCACTCCATGCACGACGTACAGCCCCAACGCCGAGGCGCGGGTCTTCGACACGTGCGCGTGCATCTCGACGAGGCCGGGGATGAGATACTTGCCCGTGCCATCGACGACGATCGCCCGGGCGGGAATTCGGATCTGCTCCGTCGGCCCAACGTCGACGATGCGGCCATCGCGCAGGAGCACCGTCTGGCCGGGAGATGGGCTCGCCGCCGTCATCGGGATCACCGTGACGTTCCGGATGGCGATCGCGGTCTGCGCGGCGCCTCGGCCCGCTGCGCAGGCGAGCAAGGCGATGAGGAGCCCGGGGAGATGAGGTTTCACCATGATTGTCGTTGTCACGCGCGAGGAGAGACAAGCGACGGATTTGCGGCCATCTGCGGTTCCTCAACCAACTCGGACGCAGCGCAGGCTCTCAGCTGTCACGAAACGTTGCGGCCTGTAACGTTTTGATCGTGTGATCCGCAATACACCGTCCCTGTAAGGGGTGCATCGACGCAAGAGATTTGCGGTTACGGGTTGCGTACGACACGCGTGTGCTATGTAAGGGCCCCACCCCACCCGACTGCAAGTCCTCCATGACCACTTCGCGACCGGCTGCCGCGCGCGCCGTCTCTCGCGCCAATCACATCATCCTCGCCGTGGCCACCGTGGTGCTCGTTGCCGCCAACGTTGCCGGCGCCAACTACTACCGGCTGGCCATGGCGGAGCGCGTGCGCTCGCCGATGCACGTCTATCTGCGTCCGGCGGGCTACGTGGGACAGACGGCGGGAATCCTCGCGGTCGCGATCTTCATCTTCCTCTGGCTGTATCCGCTGCGCAAGAAGTTCCGCGGACTGGCCTGGATGGGATCGGTCGGGAAGTGGCTGGACGTCCACATCACGTTCGCGCTCATGATGCCGCTCCTGCTCGCGGTGCACGCGGCATGGCGTTTCGGCGGCATCATCGGACTCGGCTTTCACGCGATGATGATCGTGTGGGCGAGCGGAATCGTCGGGCGCTACCTCTACATGCGCATTCCTCGCAGCCGCTCCGGGCTGGAGCTGACCCTCGAGGAGATCGCCGCGACGCGCCGCTCGATGGTCACGGAGCTCGCGGCCACGACCGGACTGGATCCGGTGGAGCTCGAGCGTACGCTCAGCGGCGCCGCGAGCCGGGGCGCCTCACCCGGATTGCTCGGCGCCTTCGGTGCGATGATCACCGCCGACTTCACGCGCTGGCGGGTGCGGCGTCAGCTCCGCCGGCGGTGGCGCACCCTGCCGGGACGTCATCGGCTCGATGATCGTACGCTCGACAAGGCGGTCGATCTCGCCGCGCGGGAGATCGCGCTCGAGCAGCAAGTGCGCCTCCTGCAGCGCACGCATCGGATCTTCCGGTACTGGCACCTTCTGCATCGGCCGATCGCCATCATGGCGCTCGTCGCCGTCGTCATTCACGTCGCGGTGGTGGTGGCGGTGGGGGCCACCTGGTTTTGGTAGACGGCGACCTGCCGATGACGGTGGCGACGGGCGTCTTCATCGCGCTGACGGTCGTCTCCATCTGGCTGCACGTCCGCCGCGAGCGGAAAGCCGAGCGACGTGCGGCGCGCGCGCCGCATCGCTGCCGGCGTTGTCGCGCGACGGTCGCCGCCGGTGCCGCGACCTGTCCCCGGTGCGGCGTACCGCAGCAGGCGTTCGAGCTGATGTCCGCGCCGGCGGCCGGCCCTGCCGTCGAGGCTGACGACGCTCCGCTGCGTGCGCACGTGCGAACGGACGTCTGCGTCGGGTGCGGCGCATGCGCGGCCGCCTGTCCGGAGGATGGCGCCCTCACGATGCGTGGCAAGCTGGCCGTGATCGATGCCGACCGGTGCAAGGGACATGGCGAATGCGCGACGGCGTGTCCCGTCGGGGCGATCGCGATGGCGCGGGGCGCCGCCGTGAACCGCGTGGTGGTGCCGCTGCTCGACGCCCACTTCCAGACCAATGTGTCCGGGCTCTACATCGTGGGCGAGCTGGGTGGGCGCGGGCTGATCAAGAACGCCGTCAACGAAGGCAAGATCGCGATCGAGCACGTTCACGCCGTCCGTCGTAAGGCGGCGGCGCGGAGCGTCGGTCGCCGCACCGATCCCGAGGATGTGCTCGACGTCATCATCGTCGGCGGGGGCCCGGCGGGATTGAGCGCCGGTCTCCAGGCCGTACGCGCGGGGCTGCGCTACGTCGTGCTCGAACAGGGCACGCTCGCCGACAGCGTCCGGAAGTATCCGCGCCACAAGCTGCTGCTGGCCGAGCCGGTGAGCATTCCGCTCTACGGCGATCTCTGGGTCGCTGATGCGTCGAAGGAAGCGCTCCTCCAGGTGTGGGAGAGCGCGGTGAAACGCGCGGGGCTACGCGTGATCACCGGCCACCGCGTGGATGCAGTACAGCGCGCTGACCACGACACGTTCGTCGTGCAGACCTCCGATGGCGCGGCGCATCGGGCCCATTGCGTGGTGCTGGCGATGGGACGGCGTGGCACGCCGCGGCGACTGGGCGTGCCGGGCGAGGACAGCGCGCGCGTGGTCTACGACATCGCCGAAATGTCGGACTTCAAGGGCAGGCGCATTCTCGTCGTGGGCGGCGGCGACAGCGCGATCGAGTCGGTCGTCGGGCTGGCGAATCAGCAGGGGACGACGGTCACCCTGAGCTATCGCGGCGAATCGTTCGACCGGGCGAAGCCGCGCAACCTGCAGAAGCTCCAGGCGGCGCAGTCGTCTGGTCGCGTCACGATCGTCCTTCGCAGCCAGGTGCGGGAGATTCGCGATGACGTCGTGGTGCTCGACGTCGCCGGCGAGTCGCGGATTCTGCCGGTCGACGACGTCATCGTGCGCATCGGTGGCAATCCGCCTCAGGGGCTGCTCGATCGCATCGGTGTCAAGATGGTCGAGAAGGAGCTCGGGCTTCCCGCGGCGGAGGCGCTCGGTGCGTGACGCTCCCCGGGTGGCGACTCGTGGGCATCGACGTGCGCTTGCCGCGCTGGTCGCGCTCGTGATGTACGCGCTGCCGGGCGCGCTTGACGCGCAGCTCTCGCCTGGCCCTCTCGCGCGACCGCACGCGTCGCTCGACGTGCCCCTCGGGTGCGCGAAATGTCACGGGGGGCGCAAGGAGCCGACGACGCAGAAGTGTCTGGCGTGTCATCGAGAGATCGCGTCGCTCAAGCAGCAG
>DATBIU010000201.1:0-12301 GCA_036556765.1 Gemmatimonadaceae bacterium
CGCGACGCACATTCGCGCGATTCGTGTTGTTATTCGTGTCGGTTGGCAGTTCAGGCCGTCCGTGGCCGCTTGGGGACGCAGCCAGGTTTCAGGCAATCCCGCAATTCCCCGTTGAGCCGTTGAAGACAGCCTTCCCAGTGCATTCCTCTCTGTGAGTCTCTGTGCTACGTCTCGGTGCTCTCTGTGATAACGCTGTCAGGGCTCGTGGCGCACTGGAGCAACTGTCAGGGCCGGCCCTGGTCGTGGGAGACCGTGACCCTCACCTCCGCCGTCGACGCATTCCCCGAGTCGTCCACGCACTCCACGATGATCGTGTAGACGCGGCCGCTCCCGGTTCCCGACCGCTCGGCGCGGAGGTTCAGAGTCAGAGCGCCCGTCACCTCCCAGTCGACCGCCGTGTTGCCGTCGCCGGAGCCGTTGGCAGGCTCGCTGCTCGACACGGACACGATGCGGCAGGTCGGCGTCGCGTCGCAGATGTCGTGCACGTCGACGGCGATCGTCACCGGGACCATCTTGTGGTTAGGCGCCCACAGCTCGGCGGGTGTCGGGATCGCCGACCGTATCTCCGGAGGCGTCGTGTCCACGACCTGAATCACGACCTCGTCGACACGCACGCCGCCGAATCCGTCGTCAGCGATCATCCGGATGACGTGCGTACCAAGCGGCAGCAGCACCGTCGGTTGCGCCCCGGTTGCCGTGCCGAACGGCCCCTGCCATTCGAACGTGAGCTGGTCCCCGTCGGGGTCGGTCGACTGCGTCCCATCGAGCTGCACGGTGGTGCCGTGGTGGCCGTTGCACTCGACAAGGCGGTCCGCACCCGCGTTCGCGAGCGGGCGCTGATTGATCACCCAGTCGCCTTCCTGCTTGATGTCGTTGTAGTTCACCCAGACATCGCCGCGCGTCGCGTCGGCGAGCCGAAGGCTGCCGTTCATGCGCCCGTTGACCGGGGTCGAGAAGACAAAGCCCTCGTCGCGGTATTCGTCCAGACACGCGCGCCCGCCCTCCTTCCAGGGGCCCTCGCGCGTCGTGACACGCCACTCGGCTCCCAGCTTGTCAGCCCAGCTCGCGACGCTACGCCCCGTTTCTGATCGCGGCCGTCCGCACGCGAATCTGTGCACTCCCGACGGAGCCGCCGACGTCCATCGACCGTCGCTTCCCCGCAGTAGGGCCGCATCGCCGGCGTCGCCGCGGTCTCCCGCCCTCCAGCTCCAGACGGCGTATGGCTGACGCTCCTCCTGCGGGATGCGTCCGATCAGCCCCTCCCACTCGATGCATCCGGGAACCGTGGCGCATCGCGCCGCCGACAGCAGGTCGAGACTCACGGTCGGCACGTTGCAAGCGACCATGTCGGCGACATCGCTGGGCTCGACGTACCCGGACGCTGGGACGACGATTCCGAGGATGGTGCGGTCCTCTCCGACGACCCAGAACTGGTGGTCGTTGATCCCCATCGGCTGGAGGCCGACCGAGGATCCGGGATCATCGACCATGCGCCCGCCGCAGCTGGTGACGATCCCATTCGTTCGTGTGACCTCGAAGTTCTTGATCAGGCGGATGTCCTGCCGGCCATCGTTGTAGTTGCGATGAATGGTCCCGCCCAGGTCATCGGCACCGAGGTCGGCGTCCCCGCCGCGAGCGCCGACGATCACCTGCTTCCCCATCGCGAGCAGCTCCCGGCGCGACGGCCACGATGAGCCGGCCCGATCGCCCTTCCGATAGAGCCTGGTCGTGAAGAACGTGTCCAACGGCGCGGCGGCCGGAGCGAAATTCCCCTCGAGGTAAGCCTCGAGGTCCAGCATGACGATCTCGCCCGGATTCTTCGCCAGCCAGGCCGCGATCTCCTGGATGCCATACGCGAATGGGCGGTCGTTGAGACCACACAGCGGTCCGTGGCACAGGCGTACCACATCTCTTCGCCAGTGGATGTCGAGCCAGAGAAAGCGGGAGCCGACGTCGAGCTGATCGCTCATCGACCACACCTGATTGGGGTCGAGGACGTAGCCATCGGCCGAGTTGTTGAATGCGTTGTGCGTCGACAGGTGCATCACCCAGTTGATCGGCTCATCGATCGCGAGCGTGCGCTGATTCGTGAGCGCCCAATCCACCCAGGTGCCGCGGAAAGTGGGGCCGACCGAGTGGCGGTTGCCGTTGATGCAACTGTCATCGCTCGGATTCAACGGTGTGCCGTTTCGATTCAACGCGAGTCCGACATCGCAGCGGGCGCCGTCTTCGCTGGGTGCACACGCGGCCTGGTCCTCGAAGCCGCAATGCGGAATGCTCGCGGTGGAGCTGAGCGAAACGGGAGGGGAACCGAGGCCGGCGGGCGCGAGGGCCGTGACCGGATCGACGCGGTCGGAGCAACCGAGGAGCGCGACCGCGCTGATGGCGACCGCCAAACGTCCAGAACGCGTGCGCATCGTGGGACCTCGAGGAGGAACGCGCCATTACGTCAGCGGCCGGGCGCCCACTATACACCCTCACCGTGCGCCCTGCAACCAACGGCGCGAGGGCATCGCCGCCCCCGCGCCGAGTCACGATCGTCTTTGGGTTTTGTGCGGGGCGTGCGCGTTCGTTAGGGCGTCGCCGCCATGCACGTGGCGCCCTCGAGGCGCACCGCCGGCGGCGTGACGAACATGCAATCCGACGCGAGCCCGGCGGCGCGGTTGTACTCCTCCTCGGCGCGCTTCAGCTCGTCGAGCGCGCGGAGCAGCGCCGCCTCGTCGGTCGTCGCGCGGCAATACACGAGGTAGGTCCGCGGACCTCCGCATGCCTTCGCGCCCACCGGCGCCGTGGCGCACTGGCTCCCCTGGTCGCAGCCGTCGGTTCGAGCGAGCGCACGCGCCTGCTGCTCCAGCTCGCGCACCCGCGCTTCCTGTACCGCGCGAGGGAGCGGTTGCTCGACGGCGGGCGGCTCCTCCCGCGGCGTACACGCCGCGACGAGCAGCGCGGCCGCGAACGCCCTGACGTGAATCGATCTCATGGTCTCTCTCCGTTGGCCAGTCGACTGAAGACCACCTGACCCCCTACTACGGTCATCGTCACCCGCGCATCGCGAATGGTTTCGGGCGGAATGCGCGTGAGATCGCGATCGAGCAGCACGAAGTCGGCCAGCTTTCCCCGCTCGAGCGAGCCCTTGTCCCGCTCCGCGAACTCCGCATACGCCGCACCCAGCGTGTACGCACGCAGCGCTTCTTCGACGCTGATCTTCTGCTCGGGCACCCACCCGCCGGGTTGCTTCTCGTCGATCGTGCGGCGGGTGACGGCGGCGTAGATCCCTTCCAGGGGCGTCGGAGGCGCCACGTACCAGTCGCTCCCGAAGGCGACGGGCGCGCGCGCGTCGAGCAGCGACCGGAAGGCGTACGTCGTGCGCGAGCGTTCGGGGCCGATCACCTTGTCGGCCCACCGTCCGTCATCGATCGCGTGATAGGGCTGCATGCTGGGGATGACGCCGAGTGCACCGAACCGAGGAATGTCGGCCGGGGCGATGTGCTGTGCATGCTCGACGCGAAAGCGGCGGTCACGCGGGCCGTTATCGCCTGCCGCGCGCTCGAAGATGCCGAGGATCAGGTTGATGGCGCGATCGCCGATGGCGTGGACGGCAACGTGGAGTCCCGCTCGATCGGCTCCCGCGACCCACGCCTGCAGATTCTCGGGCGTGTTGACGAGCAGGCCGCGATCGTTCGGGGCGTCGGTGAACGGCTCGAAGAACGCCGCGGTGTGGGAGCCGAGCGAGCCGTCGACGTACGCCTTGAGCAGCCCGCGCTTGAGCCAGGCATCGCCGCGGCCGCGCGCCGCGACGGTGTCGCGGAGTCGCTGCCAGGACGCGAGCGGCACCGCGGCGTAGATCCGCGTTCGCAGGCGGCCCGCGGCGTGCGCCTGCTCGAACGCGGCCAGCTCGCCCCAGCTTCCCATGTGATGCACGGACGTCACCCCCTGCTCGGCCACGAAGCGCATGGCGGCGTCGAGCGCGCGCTGCATCTGCTCGCTCGAGGGGGGCGGTATGACGCGACCGATCAGCCCGGTCGCGTTGTCCTTGAGAATGCCGGTCGGCTCCCCGCTCGCGTCGCGGACGATGGTCCCGCCATCGACGTCCGGGGTGGCGCGCGTGATGCCGCCGGCGCGGAGCGCGGCGGTGTTCGCGAGCCCCATGTGGCCATCGAGCCGCTGCACCCACACCGGGATGTTGGGCGTGATCGAGTCGATCCACTCCCGTCGCGGCAGCTCACCTCCCCACAGCTCGTGGTCCCAGTTGCCTTCGGTGATCCACGTGCCTGGCGGCGCGGATGCGGCGAACGCCTTGATGCGCGCGATGAACTCCGATGGGGTTCTTGCGTCGCGCAGCTGCACGGAGGCGAGCCCAAAGCCGCCGTCGATGAAATGGATGTGCGAATCGATGAAGCCGGGCACGAGCATCATGCCGCCGGCATCGATCACCCGTGCGCCGGCGCCGGCCGCCTTGCGAACCTCCGCGCTCGACCCGACGATGGCGATGCGATCGCCGGCGACGGCGATGCCGTCAGCCCACGGCCGTCGTGAATCGCCGGTCCACGCGCGCGCGTTGACGACGGCAAGGGTAATGGGAGACTCGTTCACTGAGCCGCTCGCGCAGGCGGACGCAAGCGCAAGGAGGCCGATCGCCCGGGAGGATACTGAGAGCATTCCATAAGGTGAGACGGGTCAGGGGCCAAGGGCCAGGGGCCAAGGGGCGGGTCCAGGGTTGGGGGTGACCCATCCCGTGACCCGCCTGTTGGCCCCTGGCCCCTGGCCCCTGACCCGCTCTACTTCCGCTCCAATCCGTCCCTGATGTCCAGCAGGATCTCGAAGTACAGCTGCTCGCGCCGATACGCGAAGTCGAGGGCGGTCATCTGCGACTGATCGTTCGTCGCCTTCGCGCGCTCGAAGGCCTCGCGATACATGTCGTCGAGATTGGCGAGGATGCGTTCGCGGGAGCGGGACATGCGTCGGACCTGGTCGAGGGCGGCAGGAGTGAGACGCGGCGGCACGTCTTCCGAGGTGGAAGGTACGCCGTCCGTCGAGGGGTCGAGAAGAAAACGCCGCGCGACTCGTACGACGGCGCGGCGAGGATCCTGGGGTTCAGCCATGACGCGTGACGAGATCCTTGCGCGAGACGGACTCCGGTGCGTGTACTGTGGGCGGCTGCACCCGGCTCGGCACTGACGCTCGATCACGCGCAGCCACGCGTGCGCGGTGGTGACCGCACGGCGGGCAACATAGTGATCGTCTGCGCCCCGTGCAACGTAGTCGAGGGCCACCGCTCGCTCGCCCACCCGCGACCCTTGACGTCCCCTGGCACGGGCGCATTATGGGCATACCGCTGTTAGGTATCCCACCGCGCCACGTCGCTCATGGTCGTTCGCGCCTTGCTTGCCTGCACGCTGTGCACGCCGCTCCTCCTCTTCGCCCAGGAGCGACCGAGCGAGCCTCACGTCTCCATCGTCGGCGAAGTCTACGACAGCGTCGCCAACCGGCCGCTCGCCGACGCGCTCGTGCAGCTCGTTCGCACGACTGCGCTTCACACCGCGCGATCCGCGACGACTGACGAGCGCGGACGCTATCGAATCGACTCGGTCGCCCCGGGTGAATACTTCGTCAGCTTCTTTCACGCCGCGCTGGATTCACTGGCGATACAGGCGCCGGTGCGCCGCCTCATCCTCGGGGCGCGCGACCCCGAGCGCGTCGATCTGGGAATCCCCGGGGTGGAGCGCGTGATCGCCGCGCTCTGCCCGAATCTGCCGGCGTTCGATTCCTCGGCGGTGATGGTCGGGGAAGTCCGCGACGCCGATGCGCGGACGCCGATCGCGAACGCGAAGGTCATCGCGGAGTGGGTCGACTTCGTGCTCGACGATCGCTTTCGCGTCGAGCCGCAGCGCGTGCACACGACGACCGGCCCGGCGGGAGCGTACGCGCTCTGCCGCCTCGCCGCTGGTGGCGACGTGGGCGTGCGAGCGGAGTCCGATCCCCGATCCACCGGCCGGATCGAGGTGTCAATTGCCCCGCGCTCGATCGTGCGTCGGGATTTCACGCTCGGCGACGGGTCGACGTTCGTGACGGTGGCCGGCGAAGCCGCCGACGGACGAACGCGGGTCGACACGCTCTTGCGCGGACCGGCCCGCATCGCCGGTACCGTGCTCAACGAGTCCGGCGGCCCGGTGAGTGACGCGATCGTCGAGGTGTGGCGCACGGGGCTCTCGACGCGCACCGATGCTGCCGGGCGTTTCGAGCTCGCGACGTTGCCGGCGGGAACGCACGCCCTCGAGGTGCGACGCATCGGATTCGCCCCGCATCAGTTTCCTGTGCATCTCGCCGCACGCGCGCCGACGTCCGTCAGCGTGGTGCTGGAGAAGCC
Source organism: Gemmatimonadaceae bacterium (assembly GCA_036556765.1). Classification (GTDB taxonomy): domain Bacteria; phylum Gemmatimonadota; class Gemmatimonadetes; order Gemmatimonadales; family Gemmatimonadaceae; genus JAICNG01. The sequence continues at coordinate 6,368 of DATBIU010000201.1, forward strand.
GGTGCGCCTGCTCGATGCGGTGCAGGTGTCGGCGCGGACGTTGTACTCGCGCCGGCAGATGGAGATCGAGCAGCGCCGCCGTCGCGGATTCGGGGACTTCATCATGCGCGACGAGCTGGAGCGAAGCCCATCGGCCCGCATCACCGACGTGCTCCGACGTATCCCGGGTGTGCGGGTGTATCCCAGCCAGGGCGGTGACGTCGTCACGTTCGCGCGGGGGACATCGTTCTCCGGGCCGTGCCGTCCGATGGTTTACCTCGACGGCCATCGCCTGGGGTCGGGAGAGAACCTGGATTTCCTCGCGACGGTAAGCTCCCTGGAAGCGATTGAGGTGTACAAGAACGCGAGCGCAGCCCCGGTCGAATTCTGGAGCGGAGGGTGCGGAGCGATCGTGCTCTGGACGCACATCGAGCCCAAGCTCCCCAAGTTGCCGAAGCCGAAAAAAGGGAAGCAGGGAAAGCCAGCTGGCGACTCTCCCAGGCCGTAGTTGAGGCCCCGGCCGGCATTTCCACGGCCGGTGCAGGGCGTTAGATTTCGGGTCGAAGGGGAGTAGCTACGCGGACGGGTGTCCGCGCGCGTGAGTCGTCAAGACTGCGTCCAGCCGGGCGCACGGCTCTCGCGGGTCCTCGGGGACAAGGCGAGACCTTTGCACAGTCGGATTATCTCACATCCGGGTGCGCGAGGCTCGCCTTTCGCGCATCCAGGGTCGAGGAGGACTCGATGAACAACGTGAAGGTCTTCACGCTGATGGCGGCGCTCACCGGCCTGCTGGTCGCGCTGGGTGGCTACTTCGGCGGACAGGGCGGCATGGTGACGATGCTCGTCGTCTCCGCGCTGATGAACTTCGTCATGTACTTCGCCTCGACGAGCATGGTGCTGCGAATGTACCGCGCCCGGGTCGTCGATGCCTCGCAGGCCCCGGAGCTGTACGGGATGGTGGATCGCCTGCGGCAGCGGGCGGGCTTGCCGATGCCGCTCGTCGCCATCGCGCCACACGAGCAGCCGAACGCGTTCGCGACTGGGCGCTCCCCGGAGAAGTCGGTGGTGTGCGTGACAGCCGGACTGATGAAGCTGGTGGGAACGGAGGAGCTCGAGGGCGTGATCGCGCACGAGCTCGCGCACATCAAGAACCGCGACATGCTCCTGCAAACCATCGCCGCGACGATGGCGGGCGCCATCTCGAACCTGGCGTACATGGCCATGTTCTTCGGCGGGCGCGACGACGACAACGCGAACCCGCTCGCGTCGATCATCATGATCGTGGTGGCTCCGCTCGCGGCGATGATGATCCAGTTCGCGATCAGCCGTCAGCGCGAGTTCAAGGCCGACGCGGTGGGGGCGCAGATCACCGGCCGGCCGATGGCGCTGGCGAGCGCGCTCCAGAAGCTCGATGCGTATTCGCGCCGCATCCCGATGCACGTCGCGCCGGCGGCGGCGCCGCTGGCCCAGGTGAACCCACTCGCGGCGTCGGGCTCGGGCATGATGAAGCTGTTCTCCACGCACCCGGCGACGGAAGAGCGCGTGAATCGCCTGCGCGCGTTGGCGGTTGCATAGCATCACCGTCGACGGCCTGCTGCTCGATGTCGAGCTGCCCGCGCGCCCGGCGCGACCACCCCTGCTCATGGTCCACGGCATCATGGGCGGCGCGTGGTACTTCGCGAAGTGGCTGCGTTTCTTCGCCGGCCGGGGGCATCCCGCATACGCGCTGAACCTGCGCGGACACCACGGCAGCCGGCCCGTCGACGATTTCGGCCGAGTGTCGATCATGGACTACGTCACCGATGTGAGTGACGTGTCCTACAGCATCCGCGAGCGCCATGCGGGCGCGCCCCTGGTTCTCGTCGGACATTCGATGGGCGGGCTCGTTATGCAGAAAGCGGCCGAGACGCTCGCCCCGGCGGCGGCGGTGCTGCTCAGCACCGTCCCTCCGCGGGGCATTCCTTTGCTGAGCTGGCCGCTCTTCCGGCGGGAGCTCAAGCACGTGCCGGACATGCTGATGTCCCGCTCGGTCATCGCCAACCCGAGAGACGTCGCCGACCTGTTCCTCAATCGCGTGGATCCGCCGGACGTCGCCTCGTTCGTCGAGCGATGGACGCCGGCGAGTGGACGGGTGGGTCGCGAGATCACCTTTGGGCACATCGCGGTCGATGCGAAGTCCGTTGCGGCTCCCGTGTTGGTGGTCGCCGGTGGCGATGACGTGGCGATTCCACCGCGGATACAGCGCAAGGTCGCACGCAAGTACGACGGAACCTTTCGCGTGTACGAGGGCAATGCGCATTTCCTCATCTGGGAGTCGGGGTGGGATGTCATCGCCACCGACGTCGCGGCCTGGATCGACGAGGCGCCGCGGCTGGGAGATTTCGCCTAGCCGGGGCGCGCACGGCCGCGATAAGTTCGGCCGCATGAGAATGCGGTGCATCGTCTTACGGGGCGCGGTCATCCTGCTCTCCACCGCGTCGCCCGCCGTGCGAGTCGCACACGCCCAGACGACGGCGCCACGGCCGCTCGGCGAGCCACCACCGACGTCGCGCGCCCAGGTCGTTCCGGACACGGCGCCCCTGATCGTTCAGAATCGCCCGATCGTTGTCTTCCGCGCGCCGCTCGGGGCGCGCGCCGCGCCGGAACGCGCGGCCGCGGCCGCCGAGCGCATCCGGCGGGCGGCCGAGACCAATGTGTCCGCGGAGCTCTCGCTCCAGCGGGTGCCCGAGGGCGTGGTGGTGTCGCTCGGGCCGACTGGCCTGTTCGCGATTACGCCTGGCGATCTCGATGCTTCCGTCGGCGAAACGCTCGATGAAGTCGCCGCGCGCGCCGTGCGCCAGCTCCAGATCGCGTTGCAGGGAGAGCGCGAGCAGCGAAGTGTCGCGCATCTGCTTCGCGGGGTCGCGCTCGCGGTCATCGCCACGCTCATCTTCGCGCTGTTCATCCGGCTCCTGGTGTTGGCTCGCCGCTTCGTGCACCGGCGCATGCCAATGGTCGCGAAGGCGCGCGTGGCCGATGTCTCGGTGGGTGGCTTTACGTTGTTCAGCGCCGCTCAGCTCCTGTCGCTCCTCCGCCGGCTGCTCGACATCGCCTGGTGGGTGGCGGGACTCTTCGCCGCCTACCTCTGGTTGACGTTCGTCCTCACGCGCTTCCCGTATACCGCACCGTGGGGCGAGGCGCTCGGCGCGTACCTGGTGGCGACAGTGCGCGGCCTCGCGCTGGGCGCGCTTCGCGGCATCCCCGGGCTGTTCACGGTCGTGCTCATCTTCGTCGGGACGCGGTTCCTCACGCGGCTGGTCGATGCGCTGTTCCGCGGCGTGGAGGCGGGCGAGGTCACGCTCCCCTGGGTGCACGCCGACACCGCGCAGCCCACGCGCCGCCTGGTGACGGTGCTGCTGTGGCTGTTCGCAATCGTCGTCGCGTACCCCTATCTCCCCGGGAGCGACAGCAACGCCTTCAAGGGCGTGAGCGTCTTCGTCGGCCTGGTGTTGTCGTTAGGGTCCTCCGGGCTCGTGAACCAGGCGATGAGCGGCCTGGTGATCATGTACGCGCGCGCGTTTCGACCGGGGGATTACGTGCGCATCGGCGACACGGAAGGCGTCGTGAGCGAGCTGGGGATGTTGTCGACGAAGGTGCGCACGAACAAGCGGGAAGAGGTCACCATCCCTAACGCCGTGCTCGTCGGCACGACGGCGAAGAACTACACGCGGCTCAGCGGCGACGAAGGGGTGCTGCTCCACACCACCGTCACGATCGGCTACGACACGCCGTGGCGGCAGGTGCAAGCGCTCCTCATCATGGCCGCCGATCGCACGCCAGGCTTGCGGCGAGACCCGCGTCCGTTCGTACGCCAGACGGAGCTGTCGGATTTCTACGTGGCATACGAGGTGAACGCCGCGCTCGAGCGCCCGGAGATTCGCATCGAGGTGCTGTCGGCCTTGCACGCCAACATCCTCGATTGCTTCAACGAGTATGGCGTCCAGATCATGTCCCCGCATTACGAGGGAGATCCCTCGCATCCGAAAGTGGTCGGGCCGAGCGCGTGGAGCCCGCCTCCGGCGGACGCAACCCGAGGCGCCCCCGCGATCGGTGAGGCCGGTCACATTCGCGACACCAGCGTCGGCGCACCCACCGGCGACGACCTCACGACCCCGCGCTCAGGTGGCGCATAACCTGCACCTCCGCGCAGCCGGGCTGTCCGCCGGGGGCGGACGGCCGACTTCAGCAACCAGGAGCAAGATATGCGTCGCATGATTCTCACGATGGCGGCCTTTGCGGTCGTCGGCTGCGTGCGCACGCACGCGAACGAGGCAACGGGTGCGGTCGACGTGGACATCGAGTCGCCCACGAAGCAGGGCGAGGACTGGAGCGGGTCGCTCAGCGCCCGCGGTGGCTCGGGGATCACGGGCTCGTTCAAGGCGTTAGTGGTCGATGGCAAGACGAACATCTCGGTGAATCTCGCCAACGCGATGGCGGGACAGCAGCTGCCGTGGCACGTGCACGAAGGCACGTGTGACAACGACATGGGCATCGTCGGCAACGCCTCGGCGTATCCGCTGATCACGGTCGCGAACGACGGCACCGCCTCGACCAACGCCGTGCTCGGCGTTTCGCTCGACGAGGCGAAGGACTATTTCGTGAACGTGCACGCCTCGCCCACGAATCTGCAGACGATCGTGGCGTGCGGCGATCTTGATGACTAAAGGGCGCTGAGGGCGCTGAGGGCGCTAAGGGCGACACCCTTAGCGCCTTCGTCGGTATAGCGCCCTCAGCGCCCTTCGCGCCCTCAGCGCCCTTAGCGCCCTCAGCGCCTCACCTGACAAACGACGCCAGCACGATCTCCAGCACGAACAGCAGCACGATCGCCAGCTCCAGCGCCTCACCGCGCGCGGCCTGACCCTCGGCGTTCAACATCGCGTAGGTCTCGCGGATGATCGCGAGCTTTCGATCGATCCCGGCGCGCCAGGCGCGCCCACGGAAGATCTCGAGCGCGGCGGAGTAGATGCGCGCCAGATACACGTCATCGGTCACCTTGAGCGAGTTCTCGGCGCGCTCCACGAGCTCGGTGGAATCGGCGACGATCGACTGCAGCCGCGTCAACAAGTGCGTGAATCGCCGCCGAAAGAAGCGGCGCGGCTTGGCGCGCGCCTCGGCGATGCGGTCGTACATGCGCCCGAGCTCGGTGTCGAGCACCGCATCGTAGAAGCGCAGCTCGAGCAGCTGCGCGTTCGCGAACTCCAGGATGTACTGCACGTCGGTATCCTCGGCCACCGGCTCGAGGACGAGGGCGTTGTCCCAGGTGAGAATGGTGAGATCGTCGCCGTAGTACGAGAACCGGTGGGGCAACAGCTCGCGTCGCGCCGCAGTCGACAGCTGCCGCGACTCGTTGAGCAGGAGCGGAACGATGTCGTCGTCGCCGAGCGCGTCGGCCGACGCAACGCGGCCATTCGCGTCCTCAAGGCGGCGTATGCGAAAGACGACGTAATCCTCCGACACCGGCGCGATCGCCGGCCGCTCGATCGCTGGTCGAACGCGCTCGAACAACGCGTGCAGATGCCGATGAAAGAGGGGCGTGAGGTCGGTGCCGACGTCCACCGCGTTGCCGAAGCGCGAGAACTGCTCCCATCCAATCGCTGTCCCGGCGTCGACGTGAAGGCGAAGCGAGACGACGCCGAAGTCGAAGATACGCGCCGCGATCGCCGCGTCGTACGGTCGGCCGTCGATGACGACCTGCTCCGTCCCCAGCGCGACGCTCACCGGAGGATTGGCGATTTGCATTGCCTGCGCTTCGCCGCGCAGCGGACGCTCGCGCGCCGGCGCGTTGCCCTCGAGCAATGCCAGCGCGCGATCGAGCAGGATCTCGTAGCCGACATCAAACAGGCGATACACCATCGCGCCGCCGGTGACCCGAAGCCCGGCCGCGGGGGAGACGCGATCATTCATCGGTGAGCTTGT
>DATBIU010000202.1:0-14590 GCA_036556765.1 Gemmatimonadaceae bacterium
CCATGGAAGCTCGGAGCGCCCGAAGTCGGTGTCGGAACTCGCAAGAGACCAAGCCGCCGAAGGCGAGCCGGGTGACTGGGGCGAAGTCGTAACAAGGTAGCCGTAGGGGAACCTGCGGCTGGATCACCTCCTTTCCGGAGATCGCGAGTAAACGCGCTGCCTCGGCAGCTCGACGAAAGCGTCTCGGATGTCGCGCCAGCGCACGACTCACACACGATTGAACCCAAAGAGCCCAGCGGCGCACGCGCCGCTGGGCTCTTTGCGTTCAATGGGCCCAGGGCCCCGGGCCATGGGCCAGGAAACCCAGCGCATTCAATGACCCCGGGACACCTCGACACCTGGACACCGCGCCACCTTCCCGCATTCCCCGCGTATGCTTTGTGCGATCCCGCATCGCCATGACGGATCCCACCCTGGCCCCTCATGAGGGCACGCTCTCGGCGCGCATCGGCGCATCCGGCTACCGCGTCGAGATCGAGGCCGGCCCTCACGCCCTTGTCTCGGACGAGCCTAACGAGGCCGGCGGCACCGACGCCGGGCCGACGCCCTACGACCTCATCCTCGCCTCGCTCGGCGCCTGCACGGCGATGACGCTGCGGATGTACGCCGATCGCAAGCAGTGGCCGCTCGAGGGCGTCGTCGTGCGATTGCACCACGGACGATCTCATGCCGCCGACGAGATCCAGTGCGAGAATCGGCCGGTGCGCCTCGACCAGATCGAGCGAACCCTCGAGCTCAGCGGCCCCCTCACGGACGAGCAGCGCGTGAAGCTCGCCGAGATCGCCGAGCGCTGCCCCGTCCACCGGACCCTCGATGCCGGCGTCCGCATTACGACGCGTTTGTCGGCGAGTGGAGCGGTCGTTGACTCGCCCTCCGCGAGCGGGTAACTTTTTCTCTCTCTGCCGGGCCTGTAGCTCAGGTGGTTAGAGCGCACGCCTGATAAGCGTGAGGTCGGTAGTTCAACTCGACCCAGGCCCATCCCCCGCAACTTCTCGCCCCGCACTGGCTTCCGCGCCATGCGGGGCGTGCTGCGTCCGAACGTGACGGTCGACTCCTACTCGCTCACGAGCGTCGCCGGCGCGCCTAAAAGCACGAAAAGGCCTGCCGTTCATCGATCGCTTCCCGCTGCGAGACCCGGTGTCGGGAGTGGCGCCGTCCGCGATCGTTTCGCACTATATCGATTCCCGCCTGCCTGAAAGGGGCCCAGCGGCCCGCCTGACTAGCCGAAACAAATAGCAGGAGACCTTCATGTCCAAACATCACGACCACGGCGATCACGGTCACGCGCATCACGGACACGGCGCTCACGGCCCGGCCGTTCACGCTCCACCCGGGGACGCGCTCGTCGCCCACCGCCGCGCAACCGAAGCGGCACAGCCCGACTCGGGTCGCGAGGTCGTTCGCTTCGACTTCGATGCGCGCGAGACGGACTGGGAATTCGTCCCGGGAGTCACCACGCGCGCGTGGGGGTTCAACGGTCAGGTCCCTGGCCCCGCCCTCGAGGCGCGCGTCGGCGACGTCCTCGAGGTGCACCTCACCAACCACCTCGCGGAGCCCACGCTCATTCACTGGCACGGGCTACGCGTGCCCGCCCCGATGGACGGCACCGACATCGTCCAGACGCCCGTTCCGCCGGGCGGCTCGTTCACGTACCGATTCAAGCTTCTCGATGCCGGGACGTTCTGGTATCACTCGCACGCCAATGAAACGGAGCAGATGGAGCGAGGGCTCTACGGCGCGTTGATCGTTCGCGCGGACGACGAGCCGGCGCTCGACGGCGAGCAGATCCTCGTGCTCGACGATCTCAAGCTCGACCGCTCGGGCCAGGCCGCCAAGTTCGGTGGGATCGTCCAATGGCACGACGGCCGGGAAGGCGACGTGCGCCTGGTGAATGGGAAGGCGGAGCCGACGCTGACGATCGCCGGTGGTCAGACCGAGCGGTGGCGCATCGTCAACGCCTCGAGCGCTCGTTATGTGCGCCTCTCGATCGGCGGGGCTCCGTTCCAGATCCTGGGGACCGACGGTGGTTTGCTCGAGGCCCCGGTCAGCGCGACCGAGGTGCTGCTGACTCCGGCCGATCGCGTCGAGCTCGCCGTGGGACCGTTCGAGGAAGGGGAGGAGCTCGCCATCGAGGCGCTCGCGTACTCGCGCAGCACCATCAAGCGCAGAAAGACCGAGCGCTTCGGCACGCTTCGCGTTGGGCCGGCCAAACCTTCGACGGCGGTCATTCCCGAGCGGCTCCGCACGATCACGCCGCTCGCCCCCGCCTCCACGCCGGCCACGCGCACCGTCGAGTTCGGCGTCAAGCTGAGTCTGCGCAGCGGAATCGACTTCGTCGTCAACAAGGAGCTGCATCACCAGGACAAGCCCGTGCACGTGGGCGAGCTTCAGGTGTGGGACGTCGTGAACTCGACGCTGATGGATCACCCGTTCCATCTGCACGGCTTCTTCTTCCAGGTGCTCTCCGTCAACGGGAAGCCGCCGGCGTGGCGCTCGTGGGAGGACGTCGTCAATCTGCCCCCCAGGAGCACGACGCGCATCGCGTGGATGCCTGACGATCGACCCGGACGATGGATGTATCACTGCCACATCCTCGAACACCATGCGGGCGGCATGATGGCGCACTTCGACGTCGTGCGGCCGGATGCGGACGCGAGCCCGGGCGCGATGGCCCCTCACGCGGGCCACCGGCACGACTAGCCCCGTCCCACTCGCCCCGCGGCCTTGGCACCGCCGCGGGGCGAGTGGACGTCAGGCAGCCCGCACCTGCTCCCGTCGCGCGCGCTCGTCCGCGCGGTGCAGACGCCGCGCGTCCACACTCACCGGGCCGGCTCCGCGCGCGGCGAGGAATCCGAACACCAGCGCGTACAACAGCGCCAGCTCGCCGCCGTTCTGAACCGGAGCCCCGCCCTGCGGCAGGTGCGCGTAGAAGTACGCCACCACCATCTCCGCCGCGAGGATCAACGCGACCGGCCGCACGAACAGCCCCGCCACGAGCAGCGCACCGCCCACCAGCTCCAGCACGCCCGCAAGCCCCATCAGCGAGGCCAGCGGCGCCGTCCCGCCCGGCGTTCCGCCAAACCCGCCTAACAGCCCGAACAGCTTCTGAAGCCCGTGCTGCATGAACAGCAGACCCGCGCCGATCCGAAGGATCGCCAGCGCGGCGGGGGTGAAGTCACGGGCGTACGCGCCGCGCGGAGCGGCGGGCGCCTCGATTCGATCGATGCTCGACATGAGAATGCCTCCGGCGTTCGACGCCGGCAGGCGTTGCCAAACGCGGGCCGCCGCGATGCATCTCCGCGGGATATTCCCCTCGAGTTCCGCCCTTGTTACGAGGGACGCGCCCCCCGTGGAGACGGGGCTGGCGTTTCCCGCCCCGTGCGACCGCGGGCATCCGAGCCCCGCCGCACGGCCGCGACGATGATGTCCGCGAGCTCCGCCTCACTCACGCGCATCAGATCCGTGGTATCACCCGCCGTCAGCGAATACCCGCGCACGATGTCGCGCAGCCGGGGGGCGTCGAGCGCCGCCAGTTGTCCACGCAGGATGTCTTCCCCCTGCTGATGGACCTCGAACGGATTGAGCACCGGCCGCGCTCGCAGCGTGCGAGCACCGGAGACGGACACGATTGGGCGGTCTGGAGCGGGCGCGTCGTACACCGGACGCACGTCGAGCACACGTTCCACGACTTGCACCGGCTCGAGCGCCCGACGGAGCGCCCCCTGGAGATAGACCGCCGAGAGTCCCGTCGCCCAGTATTCGGTGTCGACGCGATTCGGCTGCGTCGTCTCGCGCCCCGAGCGCACGACGACACCGCCATCGAGCGGGAGGAATTCCAGCCAGCCTTCCCAATGACCATCGGGACATTCGCGGCCGCAGGCGCGCGCAACGTACTCGCGACCGCTGTCGTCGGCGACCGTGGATTCGAATTCCGTGAGTACTTCAGCCATCCTCGCCCCCGAGCCTGTTGATCCCCATTTGACAGGCAATCTCGGAGCCATGGCAATCGGGGGGCGTCTACCCGCTCGCCCGCCGCGCCACCAGACGGATGACGTACGCCTGGGCTGGAATAGGCTGCCCCGAGGTGGGAACAGGCTGAACGTCGATCAGCTCCACCCGGTATCCCCACCGCTCGACGGCGCGAGGCTCGAGCGTCGAGTTGACGTCGGCGGCGTCCGTGGCCGCCCCGTCCCGGAGTGCCAGCGACACCCGCGCGTTCCCCGCCCACACGCACACCACGTCGTGCGGACACCGGGAGTCCTCCGGCACCGCGCTGAGCTGAATCGAGAGACGCGTGTCCGCGATGTACGCCGTTTGGCTGACGCGCAAATCAAACTCCTCATCGAGCCGGGCGCAGACGACTCCGCCGGTCCCGCCCCCCGCGCAGCGGGCGAGGCCGGTGCCCGTCGAGCAGGCGACGATGGTTACGAGCGAGGCAGCGTAGAGCGCGACGCGCATGATCGGTTCCGAGGTTGCGTTCAGCATAGCTGACCCGCGCGTCGCGTGCCACGTCACTCCGGGAAGTCGAGCCCCGGGGGCGCCTCCTCGTACACCGGCGGGATCGACGGCGGAATCCCCGCGGAATCCGGCGGGACGGTCGGCACGGCGGGCCGCTCGCGCGCGAGCTGCGCGATGACCGTGGGATCTTTGGCGATCGTCGGCCCGGGACCGAATGGGTCTGCGCAGGCCGCGAGGGCAAGCGCCGCCATCATGATGACGACGCCCGTAATGAACGTGTGCATGGGAATCTCCGCGATGGTGAGCGCTCATTGTGCGCGGGCCCGCCCTCGAGACCGCCATGCAATGAACGCCGGCCGAACCGCTGGAACGCGCCGTAGCCGCCGCCGCCGCGCGCGCGTATCTTCACGCGCCCGATCCCCATGGTCTCCGGAGGCGCGATGGACGACTCTCACGATCATGTGCGTGCGCTCGCCCGCACACGGTGGACGATCGCGATCCTGCTCACCGCGGTGATGGTCGCCGTCTACTTCGGCTTCATCGCCCTCATCGCGTTCAACAAGCAGTTGCTCGCCACACGGCTGGCCCCTGGACTCACGCTCGGCATCCTGCTCGGCGTGCTCGTGATCGTCGTGTCGTGGCTGCTCACCTGGATCTACGTCCGCTGGGCGAACACGCACTACGACGCCCGGCTCGAGGCATTGCGCCGGTGATGCTCATCGCCTTGCTACAGGTCGCGTCGACGACCGGAACGCGACTGGGCGAGCCGAACCGCATCGCGATGGTGTTCTTCTTCGCGTTCATCGCCGTCACCCTCGGCATCACCTACTGGGCGGCGCGCCGCACGCGGACGACGGAGGAGTTCTACGCCGCCGGCCGCACCGTGAGCGCGGGCCAGAACGGCTTCGCGCTCGCCGGTGACTACATGAGCGCCGCGTCGTTCCTCGGCATCGCCGGGCTGGTGTCGACCACCGGCTTCGACGGGCTCATCTACTCGACGGGGTGGCTCGTCGGATGGCCGGTCGTGCTGTTCCTCATCGCCGAGCCGCTGCGCAATCTTGGGCGCTACACCTTCGCCGACGTCGTCGCCGCGCGCCTTCGGCAGACTCCGGTGCGGATCGCCGCCGCCCTCGGAACGCTGGCGACGGTGCTCCTGTACCTCATCGCCCAGATGGTCGGCGCCGGCGGGCTCATCCGCCTCATGTTCGGGATCCCCTACGAGCAGGCAGTGATCGTGGTGGGAGTCGCGATGCTCGCCTACGTGCTGTTCGGCGGAATGATCGCGACGACCTGGGTGCAGATCGTGAAAGCCGGGCTCCTGTTAGGCGGCGCGCTGCTGCTGGCGGTGATGGTGCTCTGGCGCTTCGACATGAACCCCGCCGCACTGTTCGCGGCGGCCGCCGAGCGGTATGGCGATGCGGTATTGTCGCCGGGGCGGCTGGTGTCGAACCCGCTCGATGCGATCTCGCTCGGGATGGCGCTCATGTTCGGCACCGCCGGCCTGCCGCACATCCTCATGCGATTCTACACCGTGCCCGACGCGCGCGCCGCGCGCACGTCCGTCTTCTACGCGACCGGGCTCATCGGCTTTTTCTATCTCATGACGTTCGTCCTCGGCTTCGGCGCCATGGTGCTGGTGGGCCCGGACACCATCCGCGGCGTGGATCCCGGTGGCAACATGGCGGCGCCCCTGCTGGCGGAGATGCTCGGTGGGACGCCGCTGCTCGGGTTCATCGCTGCGGTCGCGTTTGCCACGATTCTGGCCGTCGTCGCGGGGCTCACCCTCTCCGGCGCTGCCGCGCTCTCGCATGACCTGTGGGTCAACGTGGTGCGCCACGCGCACGCCGACGCAAAGGAGCAGCTCCGCGTGGCGCGCGTGGCGACCATCCTGCTCGGCGTCGGTGCGATCGTGCTCGGCATCACGTTCAAGGGGCAGAACGTGGCGTTCATGGTCTCGCTCGCGTTTGCGATCGCCGCCAGCGCGAACTTTCCCGCGCTCGTGCTGTCGATCTTCTGGCGGCGATGCACGACGACGGGGGCGGTGGCGAGCATGGTCGTGGGAACAGTCACCACGCTCGGGCTCATCTGGGCTTCGCCGACGATTCAGCTCGACGTGCTGGGCCGGTCCGAGGCGTGGTTTCCCCTGAAGAACCCGGCGCTGGTCACGATTCCGCTGTCGTTCGCGGTCGGTATCGTCGTCTCGCTATTTACGCGGGAAGCCATCCGCGGCGACTCGGCTGCCCTCGACCGGAGAATGCTCCTGGGAGGTCACGCGGTCGCGGAGTGATGCGCGACGATCATTGCGCGATGGCGTACCCCGAGAAATGATCCGTGCTGAACGTGACGGTGCGCGCGATCTTGTCATCGACGCCGCCCATGTCCTCGAGGAACGTCTTGGTCAACGGATCGATGTGCCACACGCGAAGCGGGGCCCGGTCGATATCGGACCGCGTGCAGCGGCCGTAGTCGATGGCGACGGTGACCGGCTGCGCGAACTGGAAGTGTGGCAGGCCGTTCACGCGGACCTCGATCTCGACGTACTTCGAGGACGGGACGGTCAGCGTGACCAACGAAAGACCGAAGAGCGGCAGCGCATCGGGCGGAATGATGACGCGCGTGTCGCCCAGCGAGACCTCGCCGCCGAGCACGCCGAGGAGCGCCGAGGCAGTCTCGGAAATGTCGGAAGGGCACTGGATGAGGGTGGCCTTGGCCAAATCGAATGCGAGGGACCGCGCCGCGGCCGAAGGAGCGGGCGCGGTGGGCTCGCTACATGCAGTGAGCGCCGCGGCGAATGCCACAGACACGAATCGCCGAACGACCGTCCATCGAATCATGAAAGCCTCTCGCGCATGGCGGTGGAGTCACGCGGTATCCCGCAACCGACATGCCTGAGCCCCTCGGAGACATCGAAGAAGGGCTTCGGCTCGAGAAGTTCGGCATGCTCGATCGGGCCCTCGCGCACTACGAGGCAGCCGCTCACGGCGGCGATCCGTTGACGGTCGCTACCGCCCTGCGCCGGCGCGCGAGCGTGCTTCGCACACGGTGCGACTGGGATGGAGCGCTCGCGGCGGCGCGCGAGAGTGCGGCGGTCGCGGTGCGTCACGGGCTCGCCGACGCGCACGCCGAAGCGCTCAATGCGGAAGCCGCGGTGTTTCAGAGCCAGGGCGACTTCGCCGCGGCGCGGCCGCTGCTGGAGCACATTCTCGACATGACCGCCGATCCTCGCATTCGCGGTGTCGCCCTGCAGAACCTGGGGGCGATCGCGGCCGAGGGCGGAGATCTCGGGACCGCCGAGCACCGCTTTCTCGAATCGTACCGCTGCTTCCAGGCGGCCGACTACGTGTGGGGTCAGGCCTTTGCGCTGAACAACTATGGCCGCGCGGCGATGGACCGCGAGAACTTCGAGATCGCCGAGCGGGTGCTCGCTCGCGCGGTCGACCTCGCCCGCGAGATCGAGGACCTCGACCTCGCCGCGCTGGCCACCATGAATCTCGCCGAGACGATGCTGTGCGCGGGCGACCTGGAACGGGCGGACGAGACCGCGAGTACTGCGCTCGGGTACTTCGACATGGCGGGAAACCGGTGGCGCCGTGTGGAATGCCTGCGGCTCCTCGGCGACATCAACCGCCGCGACGGGCAGGTCGAGACCGCGCGGCGGTGCTACGCGCAGGGTCTGGAGCTGGCGCGCGAGCTCGGCGTGCACCTCGAGATCACGCGGCTGGAGGATCGCATTCGCGCGATGGACAACTCTCACCCAAGGACTGACGCATGAGGCTGCGATCGACGTTGTGTCTGGGAGTGCTGCTCGGCGCCGGGTGCGCGACGGCGCCCGCCCCTAACGAGTCGCCGGCACCGGCCACCGTACCGGCGCCAGCCCCATCGGCAGCGACCCCCGCGCCGGCGCGCCCGGCCGATGTCGCTTCTGCTGAGGCGATCATCACCGCGCTGTACGACGTCATCTCGGGGCCGCCGGGCAAGGACCGCGATTGGCAGCGGTTTCGCTCCCTGTTCACGAGCGGCGCCCGGCTCATCGTCGGGGCGCCGTCGCCTGACGGCCGCGTGCCGTCGCGCAACATGACGGTCGAAGAGTACGTCGTGGCGGCCGATCCGTTCCTCAAGCGCGATGGCTTCTGGGAGCGCGAGATTGCCCGCCGCGTCGAGCGATACGGCAACGTGACTCACGTGTTCTCGACGTACGAGTCCCGCGTCAACACCCCTGACTCCCCGCCGTTCAGCCGCGGCATCAACAGCATTCAGCTCGTCACCAACGGCGAGCGATGGTGGGTGGTGACGATCCTGTGGGATTTCGAGCGACCGGGGAACCCGATTCCCGCCGAGTATCTTCCGCGGTGAACGGCCGGATGTGGAACGAGGAGTGAGGAAATCGATTCCTCACCCCTCGTACCTTCCGATCGACATTGCCCTTCGGCCGCGTCGCCGATTCCTGTTCACGCCACGAGGGTGAACAACAGCACGAAAAAGGCGATCCCGGCCAGCGGAACGAGGATGTCTCGCGCCGCGCTGAGGTGACGCATCGCGGTCCCTCCGGGGGGTGTGGGGTGGTGCATCCCGACTCGTGCGTTCCGCGGTGCTGCCGTTGCTCGAGTGTGATGGGCGTCACATTTTGACAAGTCCGGTGAATTTCAGCAAGAGTGGCGCGCCAGCAACACGGGGGGTGTGGCGCGTTGTCCGCACGCGTGCACGGAGCCGGCACTGATTAGACGGGGCCCCGGAGCGCTAGATTAGGATGTCGCCAACCCGTTCCGCTTTCCCGGACCACCCCCATGCGCGTCCCATCGAATCTCCTGACACCGGTCGCCTGCGCCGCCGTTCTCCAGGCATGCGCGGGGTCGCCCGCCCCGCAGCCCGAGCCTGCGCCCCCCGCCGGACCCGTCGCCGCCACCGCAGCAATGCCCGAGCGGGACTATCTCGTGTACGTCGTGGCGGAGTCGGCGGACGAGATCGCCCTGCTGCGATTCGGCCCGAAGGGCGGCACCGTCGACCACCGGCTGACGACAGGGATCATGCCCGCCGACGTCGACGGCCCGCACGGCGTCGCCGTCTCCCCAGACGGCCGGTACTACTACGTATCGATTGCGCATGGGACGCCCTTCGGCACCGTGTGGAAGTACACGACACATGGCGACACGCTGAAGGGACGCGTCGAGCTCGGGAACTTCCCGGCGACGATGCAGACGACCCCCGACGGCGAGTTCCTGTACGTCGTGAACTTCAACCTGCATGGCGATCACGTCCCGTCGTCGGTCTCGGTCGTCGCGACGGAAGCCATGGTCGAAGTCGCACGCACCACCACCTGCGTGATGCCGCACGGCTCCCGGGTCAACCCGCAGGGGACCAGGCAGTACTCGGCGTGCATGATGGATGACATGATCGTGGAGATCGACACGCGCACCTTCGGCGCCGCTCGCCATTTCATGGTCACGAAAGGGAAGGAGCACGGCGAAGCCGGGCCGCCACACCACATGATGGCCGGGCAGCAGCAGCACGACATGTCGGGCCACGGGATGACCGCGCCAAAGCCGGGCGATGACACGTGCTCCCCGACCTGGGCCCAACCGTCGGCGGATGGCGCGAAGGTCTACGTCGCGTGCAACAAGTCGAGCGACATCGTCGAGATCGACGTCGCATCCTGGACGATGACGCGGCGATTCCCGGCCGGCCCGGGCGTATACAACCTGGCGGTGACGGGCGACGGACGGCTGCTGATCGGCACGAACAAGCGCGGGCAATCCGTCTCGATCATCGACATCGCCAGCGGCCGCGAGCTCGCGCGCGTCCCGACGAAGCGCAAGGTGGTGCACGGCGCGGTGGTGTCCCCCGACAACCGCTACGCCTTCATCTCGGTCGAGGGCATCGGCTCCGAGCCCGGAACGGTCGAGATGATCGACCTCGCGACCTTCACGACGATCGCGACGGTGGACGTGGGGCAGCAGGCGGGGGGGATAGACTTTTGGAAGGTGGAACGATGAGGAACGATGAATGAGGAGTGAGGAATTCCATTTGATGAAGAACCCCGTCAATGGGTTTCCTCACTCCTCCCTCCTCCTTCCTCGTTGCCCGTGAGTTTTAGGCCTCCCGTAAGGCAGCCATCGGCGTCTCCACCATCACCCGCCGCCCGCTCGTCAGGCCCAGCAGGACCGTGAGCAGCATCATCCCGCCGGCGATGGCGAGCGAAGCGCCGGAGGCGAGGGCGAACGGCAGCTCGAACATGTAGTGCACGATCCCCCAGGCGCCGCCGATCGACAACAACATGCCCGTCGCGGCTCCGAGGGCCCCGAGCACGGCGTATTCGGTGAGCATCATCCGACGGATCTGCTGGCGCGTCGCGCCGAGCGTGCGGAGCAGCACCGCCTCCCGAACACGCCGGCGGCGCGTCGCCGCAACGGCCGAGAAGAGCACGAGCGCCCCGGTCGCGAGGCTGAACAGCGCCATGAATCGCACCGCCACCGCCACCTTGCCCAGGATGCGCTCCACCGAGTCCTGAATCGTCGCGAGGTCGAGACTCGAGACGTTGGGGTAGACGTCGACGACGGCGCGCTGGAGTCGCGCCCGGGCGGTGGCGTCGCCGATCCCGGACAGCACCACGTACGACGCGGGCGCTCCGTCGAGCGCCCCGCGCTCGAAGACCGCGAAGAAGTTCGGCTCGAAGCGGGCCCAATTCACCTCGCGGACGCTCGTCAGGCGCGTGGGGATGCGCACCCCCTGCACGTCCCAGACGATCGTGTCGCCCACCACGACCTCGAGCTCGGTCGCGATCTCCCGCTCGAGCGAGACCTCGGGCAGGGAAGCGCCTCCCGCGGGGTCGGCGGTGAACCACTTGCCTCCGACAATGCGCTCGGAGCCGACCAGGGTGTCGCGCCAGCTCGAGCGATACTCGCGCCGCACCGCCCACCCCGAGATCTGATCGGTGGTGTCGGCGATGAGGTCGGCGGCGCTGCGCGAGCCGATCTGCGCGATGCGCATGGGCACGATCGGCACCCGCTGGAGGATGGGATGCCCCTGCTGCCGCACGATGGAGTCCACCCGCTCCACCTGGTCGGCTTGCACGTCGAAGAACGCGACGTTGGCGCGCGTCGCTTCACCGCTCAACGTCAGGTGGCGAATGAGGTTCGCCTGGGTGACGTACAGCGTGCTGATGAGAAACGCGCCAAAGCCCAGCGCGAGCACGATCGGTCGCGTCTGGCTCCCGGGCCGGTACAGGCTCGAGATGCCATGACGCACCACGAACGGCCAGTGGTCTCGCACGACGCGTCTCGCCACCCAGGTGAGTCCGCTGGCGGCGAGGGCGAGGACCACCAGCGCTCCACCGATGGCCACGAGCATGCCGAGCGTTTCTTCCCAATCGCCGGCGCGTGCCCGCGTAATCAGGACCAGACTCCCGATGAGCGCGGTCGTCGCGAGCAGGCGTGGCACGTCGCGCCACCAGCGACCGCGCGGCAGCTCGCTCACCGTGCGCCGGAGGGCCTGGAGGGGCGAGACGTGGCGGATGGCGAGCAGCGGGCGGAGGGCGAAGATCAACGCGACCCATACCCCGGTCGCGAGCCCGGCGACCAGCGCACTCGGAACCAGCGTCGGCCGCACGTCCACCGGCATGAAGTCCCCCAGCACACCGGGGAGCGCGAACTGCGTGACCACCCCCAACACGACACCGCCTAACGCGCCGAGGAGGCCCATGGCGGCGGCGGTGGCGGCGTAGATGGCGATGACCTGTTCCGTCGTCGCGCCAAGGCAGCGAAGGATCGCCACCGTGTCGATCTTCTCGGACACGTAGGCGTGGATCGCGCTCGCCACGCCAATGCCGCCCAGCAGCAGCGCCACGAGACCGACGATGCCGAGAAAGCGATGCAGCTGCGTGACGCCGTCCGTCAGGTTGCGCTCGGTGTCCGCCGCCGTGCGCACACGGACTCGCGCGCTGTCGAGCTCGGCGCGGACGTCCTTGGCCAGCTTGTCCACGTCCGTCCCCTGCGGCACGGCGATCATCGCCTCGTACTCCGCTCGGCTTCCGAAGACCAGCAGTCCGGTCTCGTCGAGCTGGGAGGCGGGGATGAAGATGCGCGGGCCGAACGCCGAGGCGATCCCGGCGTCGCCGGGGACGTTCTCGAACGTTCCGGTGATCGCGAACGTCGCGAAGCCCAGCTGGAGAGAGTCGCCCACCTGCGCGTCGAGCGCCACGAGGAGCGACGGGTCGACCAGAACGTTGGCGCCGCGGTGGAGTGTGGCCCACTGATTCGTGGGCCGAGTGTCGATCGTTCCGTAGAAGGGGAACCCGGGCTCGACGGCCCGCACCTGGACGAGCCGCGTACCCGGCCTCCCGCGAACGACGGCCATCGACGCGAACGATGTGATGCGCGCAACCTGCGAGCCCTCGCGGCGCAACGAGTCGAGCACCGTGTCGACGGCCGGGGTGAACGCGGAGCGCGACCGCACCGTGAGGTCGCCCCCGAGCAGGGCACGTGACTGCTCGTGGACGGCGGCGGTGACGTTCGCCGCGTAGGAATCGATCGCGACCAGCGCCGCGACACCGATCGAGATCGCCGACATGAACAGCGCGAGTCGCCTGCGCACCGCGCGCGAGTCGCGCCACGCCAGCGCGCCCAGCTGCCGCCAGTGCAGCTTCACGCGGCCTCGGCGTCGGAGATCACGGCGCCGTCGCGCAGGCGTACGACGCGTCGGGCGCGGCCGGCGATTGCCTGATCGTGCGTCACCAGCACCAGCGTCGTCCCGTCTTCGCGGTTGAGCGACTCCAGCAGCTCGACGATGCGTCCGCCGGTGGATGCGTCGAGGTTCCCGGTCGGCTCGTCCGCGAACAAGACCTTCGGCGAATTGGAGAACGCGCGCGCGATCGCGACCCGCTGCTGCTCGCCGCCCGACAACTGTACCGGATAGTGGTGTGTGCGCTCCGCCAATCCCACTCGCGCGAGCAGATCGCGCGCGCGGTCGCCGGCATGGCGCTCGCCTCGGAGCTCGAGCGGCACCTGCACGTTTTCGAGGGCGGTGAGGGTGGGGATCAATTGAAAGCTCTGGAACACGAAGCCAACTTTCTCACCGCGGAGCCGGGCGCGCGCATCCTCATCGAGTGCGGCGAGGTCGGCGCCGTCGAGAATCACCGTGCCTTCGCTCGGGACGTCGAGGCCGGCGAGCAGACCGAGGAGGGTGGTCTTGCCGCTGCCCGATGGCCCGATGATCGCGACGAATTCGCCGTCGCAGATGGAGAAGCTGACGTCGCGCAGCACGGTCAACGTCTGCGCGCCACTTTCGTAGGATTTCGTGAGACCTCGAGCTTCGAGCATGCCACTCTTCGTGAAGGTGATCGTCGCCCTCGTATTCCTGGGCGGGTGCGGCGGGAACGAAACCGACGATTCAGCGGCGCGCGGCGCCAACGACTCCGTGGCGGTCGATGCGGCGCCCTCCGCCCCACAGCGACTCCTTTTTGTCGGGACGAGTCTCACCGCGGGACTCGGCCTCGAGCCGGAAGAGGCCTATCCCGCGCTCGTCGCGCGCCGAATCGATTCCCTCGGTCTCCCGTACCGCGTCGACAACGCCGGCTACAGTGGTGAGACGTCCGCCGGCGCTCTCCGGCGGATCGACTGGCTCGTGCGCGAGCCGGTCGACGTTCTGGTGCTCGAGACCGGCGCGAACGACGGGCTTCGAGGCCTGTCGGTCGATTCCATGCGAGCGAACATCCAGGCGATCATCGACCGGGTTCGCGCGGTCTCTCCGAACGTGCGAATTCTACTCGTCGGTATGGAGGCGCCGCCCAACCTTGGCACCCGCTATACGTCCGAGTTTCGAAAGGTGTTTCCCGAGCTGGCGGAACGGAACGGGGCTGAGCTCCTTCCTTTCCTGCTCGAGGGAGTAGCGGCGGTGGATTCGCTGAACCAGGGGGATGGAATTCACCCGAACGCCGCCGGATCGCGGCGACTTGCCGAGACGGTGTGGGACGCCCTGTACCCTTTGCTTCGGGGCCAAGGGTCAGGGGGAGAGGGAGAAGGGTCACGGCATCGTCGAGCCTTGGCCCGCTTCGTTGGCCCTTGGTCCTTGGCCCATGGCTCGCTCTCCAAGCAACGGGAGCAGCGCCGCCCACACCGTCTCGGCGATGCGCCGCGATCCC
>DATBIU010000203.1:0-5061 GCA_036556765.1 Gemmatimonadaceae bacterium
CCTCGAGCATGAGACTCTCGGCGAACCCGGTGACGGCGAACTTCGTGGCCGAATAGGCCGCGCCCCCGGCGAAGCCTGCCTTGCCCGAGATCGACCCGATGATGATCACGTGCCCGCGCCGGCGCGCGATCATCCCCGGCAATACCGTGTGCGTGACGTGATACACCGAGTTGAGATTGACGTCCATCATGAGCTGCCACTCGTCGGGCTGGAGCTCGACGAACGGCTTCATCACGCCCACACCGGCGTTGTTGATGGCGACGTCGACGTCGCGCCCCTGAAGGGCGCTTCGCACGGCGCGCCCGTCGGTGACGTCGACGACCAGCTGCTCGCAGGTGCCGCCGTTCGCCCGAATCTCGTGGCCCAATGTCTCGAGCTCCGGAACGGTGCGCGCGAGCGCGAGGATGTGCCAGCGTGGGGCGAGGCGCAGCGCGATCGCGCGGCCGATGCCGCGTGAAGCGCCGGTGATGAGCGCCGAGGAGCGTGAGTTGGTCATGGGACGATGGTACGCAGGGGGCGTTCCGCGTCAGCCGTCGTCAACGAGCCCTTGCCATCCCGCCCGGCGACGCGCACGCTCAACCCAGCGGGGTCGGCTGGATGCGGAGTGCGGATGTGACACGCCTGGAATCGCATGGCGGGCATACGTTTACTCGTTAGGGGGCGACGGCCATGGTGAAACTTCCTCTCGCGGGCTTCGTAAGACCGGCAAACGGCATGACACCGCGAGGAGGTCGCCATGTGGACGCTCGTGAAAGCCTGGTTGCTCAAGCTGATCCTGCAACGGTCGCTCGGGGCGGTCCTCGCGGCGCTACTCGTCATCCTGCTACCGATTGCGGCCGTGCTCAAGGTCGTGGGGATCCCGATTCTCCTCGTACTCCTCATCGTCGGCGCCCCGCTCCTGCTGCTTCTGGCGATCATCGGGCTTCCATTGCTCCTCGTCCTGGGCGCGGGGATGGCGATCATCGGCGTCATCTCGGCCGTTCTCGCGGTGGGGTTCGCGGTGCTCAAGATCGCACTCCCCATCCTGCTTGTCGTCTGGCTGCTGCGGTGGTTCTTCGCTGGGCGGAACGGCGGCAACGGCAAGGACCAGAGCGCCGAGCCTCGTCCGTCGCCCGATCCCGGGGCCGACGCCGCGTGAGCGTCGCGCGAGAGCGCTCGGCCGCCCTCGCGCTTTTCGCCCTCCTCGCGACACTAGCTCCCGCATCCACTGCGGCACAACGGGCCGACACGGCCCGCGCTGCGTCCGTCATACTCCTCCGGCCGGCGCGAGTGTTCGACGGCGTCGCCGCGCAGTCCCGGGACGGCTGGGTGGTGCTGGTTCGCGGCGATCGCATCGCGGCGGTTGGACCGGCCAGCGACGTGAGCGCCGCCGGTGCGCGCGTGATCGAGCTCCCGGGGATGACGCTCCTTCCGGGACTCATCGATGCGCACTCGCACCTGCTGCTCCACCCGTACAACGAAACTTCGTGGGACGACCAGGTGTTGCGCGAGTCGCTGGCGCTGCGCGTGGCACGCGCGACCGCACACGCGCGCGCCACTCTGCTGGCCGGCTTTACCACGCTGCGCGACCTCGGCACCGAAGGCGCCGGCTATGCCGACGTCGGACTTCGCGATGCGATCGAGCAGGGCATCATCGCCGGGCCGCGGTTGATCGTGACGACGCGCGCCATCGTCGCGAACGGGACGTATGCGCCGTCGGGGTTCGCGCCCGAGCTCGTCATTCCGCAGGGAGCCGAAGAGGTGAGCGGGATCGATGACATCAGGCGCGTCGTTCGCGACCAGAGTGCGCGGGGCGCCGACTGGATAAAGGTGTACGCCGACTATCGATGGGGCCCGTCGGGCGACGCGCGCCCCGCCTTCACCCAGGACGAGCTGACGGTGCTGGTCGAGATGGCTCGCAGCGGGGGCCGACCGGTCGTCGCCCACGCGACGACGCCGGAGGGAATGCGTCTCGCCGTTCTCGCGGGGGTCGAGACCATCGACCATGGAGACGGCGGCACCCCGGACGTCTTCAGGTTGATGGCGCAGAAGGGCGTGGCGCTCTGCCCCACCATCGCCGCGGGGGATGCGGTGCTTCAGTACCGCGGCTGGAAGAAGGGGATCGATCCCGAGCCGGCACGCATCCGTGAGAAGCGCGCGAGCGTGCGGGCCGCTCTCGATGCGGGGGTGACGATCTGCAATGGCAGCGACGTGGGCGTGTTCGCGCATGGCGAGAATGCGCGCGAGCTGGAGCTGCTGGTCGACTACGGGCTCACGCCGCTCCAGGCGCTGCGTGCCGCGACGTCGGTGAATGCGCGTGTCCTGCATCTCGACGACCGGATCGGGTCGGTGCGCACCGGACTCCTGGCGGATTTGATTGCCGTGGACGGCGACCCGCTGCGCGACATCGGCGCGTTACGTCGCGTTCGGCTCGTCATGAAGCAGGGGACGATTCACCGCCAGCCTTGAGGCCGAGGCGCCATTTCGCGTAGAGGACGATGGTGACGACGAGCGCCGCCGTCACCACTCCACCGAGGATCGCGCCCGGCCACCCCGCCTCGGGAGCGTACGCGCGTGGGGCGAGCACCGATGCCGCCACGGCCGCTGCTCCCCATGCGACGATCATCGGCGTCGCGAGTCGGTGCCGACGCCAGATGAGCACCGCCGCGGTGAGTCCCGCGACGCCCATGATGAGGTTGACCACCCCGAGCACGGTCGCGGCCACGTTCGGCGCGGTGGGAAGATCGGTGACGCCGTTGTAGAACCCGTTGAGCCCGGTCCCGACCGCGAACGCGGCGACGAGGAGCAGCCCGAAGCTCGGAGCTTTCACGCCGCCTTGGGACGACGCCGCCCGCCCGCCGGTGAGATATCGATCATCAACGCGATGACGAGGCCGACGATCGGCCACAGCGTCCACTCTCCACCAAACCAGTGGTGGACCGCCGTGTACCAGAGCAGCGTCGTCGGCAGGAAGATCAGGCCGAGGATGGGAAAGAGCAGGGAATCGAAGATTCCGCGGAACCAGGTCGTGAAAAACCAGAGGACGACAATGAGAAGTCGCGGCGTGAGGAGCGCGAAGACCGCGAACAGGCAGGGCATTATCTAGAGAAGCGGAAGGTCACTTCGTGGCGCGCCGGCGTCGCCGCGAGGCGCATCGGGAACTTCCACGTTTTGGCGCGCTCCATCACGCATTCCTCGACCGCGGTTCCATCGGGTCCGGTCCACTCCCGATGCGACGGGTCGACGCGAGACACTGTGCCGAGCGTATCGAGGGTGAGGACCATCGCGAACACGCCCTCGAGCTCGGGATCGGTCTTGAGTCCGCTCTCCTCGAAGCAGAACTGCACCTCACGATGGCGTGCGCGCACGACCATGTCGACTTGTCCCGCGGCGGCCGAATCGTACGTCGCGAGCGCGAGCGCCACCGTGTCGGCGCGGGGCGTCGCGGGAGGCACAGACGTCTGCGCGGCAGCGAGCGACGGGAAGGCGACGACGAGCGCCGCCAGCAAAACGAGCAATCGTGAAGGCATGCGTGGGAAGGAGATCGACGACCCTCAAGTGATAAGCGTACGGAGCGGGAGTGTCCAGCGCAAAGGTCGCGCCCCCGCAGGGCGATCGGCGAGACGGCTCACGTGCCACCGGTGATTTTCTCGACAATTTCCTGACGCCGCGAACCAGCTTCGCGACCTGTCAGTCGAGCAGATACTCGATCGTCGAGACCACGCGTACAGTTTTCAGAATCTGATTGCCCTCGAAGATGCCGGGAGCCTGATCGCGCGGAAGGATCTCGAAGATGCCCTGATTGGCGCGGCGAATCCCACCCAGGTCGCTTTGCGCATCGCGCGCGAACTGCTCGGCCGCCTCGCGCGCCCGCGCGGTCGCCTCGGCGATCATCGGCGGCTTGAGATCGTTGAGCTTCGTGAACACGTACGTGGGTCCGCCCGGCCCGTACTCGCCGCCCGACGACAACACCACGCCGGCGGCCACCAGCTCGCCCACTCGCTGACTCGCCGCCGCTACGCGATCCGGCTGCGTCGATCGCACGACCACCGTCTGCCGGATGACGAATCGCGTCGTCACCTGCCCGCCGCCGTATTGGTTGGTCATCGCGTCGTTGACGACGAATTGCTGCAGCGTGAGGTCGGTGGTGTCGATCTGGTTGCGCGCCAGGAACGATTTGACCTCGCGGACACTCCGCAACAGGCTTGCGTGGGCACGGCTGAGATCGTTGTCCGCGGCGACGATGCCGAGAGGCCAGATGGCGAGGTCGGCTCGGGCCTCGCGCTCCGATACCCCCTTCACGGTCACGAAGTGATCGGCGTCGCGCCCCTGCGCGAATCCACCGCCCACGAGCAATCCCGCCAGCACCAGCCCCAGGGCGAGAATGCCGCTGGCGACGGTCGTTCGGTCAGTTGTCACGGTGTTCTCGGGTGAATGTGGCGTGAGATACACCGCAATTTGGCGCGTGTTCGGGATGCGCGCGAACGGAGGTTCGGGCGACCGAAGAGGGGCCGTCACGGCCGGCGTTGCCATGCGCGCCGCTTCCCCGTCTCACCTGTGCAGGGGTCGTTACCCCCATGGAGCCACCCGTGACCGACATCATCAACTGGAAAGCCGAGCTCAAGAAGATCGAGCGCGAGTACGACACGCACGGTGCCACCGGCAAGCCCGGGCGTGTTTCCCCCAACGGACTCGCGGTTGCTTCGCTCTCCCCCGAAGAGCTGACCAACGGCGCGATGGTGCGCATCGGACTCTCGAGCGCCGTCGCCATCGGCATCTACTTCTGGCCCTACGCGCGCGACTGCGGCTCGGGGCTGTTCTGGTTTCTCGGGGCCGCGCTGGTCGTGATCGTCGGCGGCCTGTGGTCCGCGCGGTGGACGTGGCGCGGTCGCATGCCGCGTGCGCACACCGTTTCGCTCTTCATCGTGCTGTGGGGACTCGCGGTCGGCGCGCAGCAGGTGCTGCCACGCACCGGCTACATGACCATCACCGCCGCCGCGAGCGCGACCCGGTGGTTCTGCCCCGGCTACTCGCCGCGAGAGATCCTGACCGAGATCAGGAATAACAGATAGGCGCGCTAAG
>DATBIU010000204.1:0-2354 GCA_036556765.1 Gemmatimonadaceae bacterium
GGCGATGGCCACGCGCGTCCAGGCCGACCGCGACCTCGTGGTCATCGGCGGCAGCCTCGGCGCGATCCTCGACCCGTCGGCGAGCGCGGACGGCGTGACGGCGAAGCTCGGGATCGACGCGACGCGCGGCGCGTCGTCCGCGGACAAGCTCGTGATGTCGCCCGATCAGATGGCCTGGGCGCGTCGCCTCGCCGACCGCCTCACGGGCTCGCCGGGCGCGCCTGCCTAGCCCCGGACTCCCAAGAAACTGTTCACGGCGCTGAGTAGGAAACGCTCGGCGAAAGAATCTCGCCGGTGACGCGATGGACGAGTTCGAATCCGAGGGAGGCCGCCCGGTGGCGGAGTCGGCGGAGCGTACGAGAGCGTTGCTGGGCTTCGTACGCGTCGGCCCCGAGGTCGCGGTAGGCGAGATCGCCTTTCAGGGTGCGATAGACGAGGATGGCGAGCTTGCGCGCGGTCGCCGTGATCGCCTGCGGTTTCCCAATCCGGGCCGCCAGGCGCCGATAGAACGCGCCGAGGGTGGTGTCGGTGCGCCCGAGGCTCATCACGGTCATCCGGAGGATGGCGGCCGCGCGATTGGCCGAGGGCTGCGTGCGCGAACTGAGAAGCCGACCGCCGGAGATCTTGTTCCGGGGCGCCAGCGTGAGCCAGGACGTGAAGTGCTTCTCGGTCGGCCAGCGCGTCATGTCAATGCCGATCTCCGCGATCAGCTTGAGCGCGGTGTACGGCGCGATCCCATTGATCTGCGTGAGATCGACGCCGCCGGTGAGGTGATGCAGGGGCGTGCGGAGTTCGAAGCGTGGTTCGTTCGCTCCGGTCTTTCGCGTGACCCGCGGCGCCGGCAGGGGCGTGGCCGGAGCGGGCACGTCGGCAATCAGCGTGCCGACGTGGGCCTCGATCGCGACATCACAGGCGGCCAGTTGTGTCTGACACGTATCGAACAACTCGAGATTTTGCTGCAAGACGAACAGGTGCTCGGGCCGATAATGGCCCGTGAGCGCCGCCACGATCTCCGCCGTGGACGCGCGGCAGCGTTGGTCGCGATGGTGAGCGAGCTGGGCGGGGTCGCGCTGGCCCGCCACGATGTCGCGGAGAATGCGCAAGCCCGTCCCGCCGGTGATGTCGCTGATGACCACCGAGAGCTGCAGGTTCATCTGGATGAGCGCTTTCTGCATGCGCTGGACATAGATGCCGGCGCTCTCGATCAGCGTCTGGCGATGGCGGAGATACGCTCGGAGGGCGACGACGGCGGCGGACGGCCGGAAACTGCCGCGCAGCAGCCCGACGCTGTGGAGCTCGCGGATCCACTCGCAATCCGAGACGTCGCTTTTGCGCCCGGGCACGTTCTTGAGATGGCGCGCGTTGACGAGCAGCACCTCGAAGCCGCGCGCCTCGAGGATCTCGTAGATCGGAATCCAGTACACCCCCGTGGCTTCCATCGCCACGCTCTGGACCCGGCACGCGGTCAGCCACTCGGCGAGGCGAACCAAGTCCCCGGTGAACGTCTGGAAGGACTGGACCGGCGTCGCGGCGCGATCAGGTGGCACGGCCACGAAGTGTTCTGCGGCCCCACAGTCAATGCCGGCGACGTTCGGGTTGAGGCGCTCCAGGACGGTGGGGGAAACCCGCGGCTTACCCGGGGACCGACGGCGATGGTGTTTCATCGGATGCTCCTCCATACTGGCGCAGAGCATCCGGGAACAGGGAGACGGCGTGCAGAGCATTCTCCCAAACGGGATCTTGCGCGTGTGACCGCGCATGTCACCAGTGATGTAGCCGCAACTCCCCGGGCCACGCTATTCAACGGGCTCCTTCGCACCAGTGGCGGTTCGGCCTCGGTTCCCGGATGCTCGCGCGATTCTACGCGGGAACCTTCGAGATCTCCGTGCCGCCCCAGTTTCTGTGGCGATGCGTCGCGATCGGATCGCGTGGGCCGCTATTCACGAACGCCACAACGGACGTCGGACGGGTGACGCGGCGGGCGGGCGCCCCGCGACGCGAGCCGGGGGCCCCCACACCGGGCGGGGGTGGCTCGCTTCGTGGGGCTGCCCGCCGCGGCAGGACCCGTCCGGCGAACGCAATGTCCGTTCGTGACCAGTCCGGGCTTAGGGCAGCACGATGCGACCGCCGCCCATCGCACGCAGGAAGTCGCCGAGCGACGAGAAGCGCATGAACGGGTTCTGCTGCTTCTGCGCCCCGATCGTCGAGGACGCCCCGCCGTAGTTGTGCCCCGGCAAGAGCACGGTGTCGTCGGGCAGCGCGCCCAGGCGCTGGGTGAGCGAGTAGTACATCTCGGACGGATCGCTGCCGGGCAGGTCCGTGCGCCCGCACGAGCCGATGAAGAGCGTATCGCC
>DATBIU010000205.1:0-3332 GCA_036556765.1 Gemmatimonadaceae bacterium
TGCTCTCCTTGACCTTCTTCTCCCACTCCGGGCTCCACAGCTCGTACTCCACGACCTTGGTGCCGTTGAGCCAGTGCTCGACGTGCGCGCCGTTGGCGAGCACACGCGCCTCGTTCCATTGCCCGGCGGGGCGCACGACGCCGGCCGGCGCGGGATACAGCCCGTAGTTGGCCCCGGCCGACGTCAGGCGGGATTGTCCGTCGGCATGCCCGGCGTCATCGAGCACCTGCATCTCCGGGCCGGTGAAATAGGTCTGATCGCCCTCTTCGGTCACCCGATAGAATACGCCGCTGTTGCCGCGCGGCTGCACCTTCCACTCGAGCGACAGCTCGAAGTTCCCGAACTGGTCGGTGGTGATGATGTCGCCTCCCGCCCCTATGCGCGTGAGGGCGCCGTCGACGACGCGCCATCCAGCGGGGACATCCGATCGCTTGTAGCCGCGCCAGCCGGCCGTCGTGCTCCCGTCGAACAGGGAACGCCACCCACTCTCGCTCTCGCCAGCCGTCTGCGCCGTCATGGCCGCCCCCCGCGCCCCGCCACCCGTATCGGCCGTGGATGGTTCTCGTGGTGTGGCGGTGCAGGCGGAGAGGACGATTGCCGGTGCGAGCATCCACGCTCGTGACATGATGATTCTCCGGTAAAGGTGCTCGAAGTGCTCGAGGTGCTCGAGGTGCTCGAGGGCATACTCAAGGGGCCGAGGCGCGGGCGCACATGGAGCACCTCGAGCACGTTGAGCACCTCGAGCACCTTAGTGCCGAAACTGCCGTTGCCCCGTGAACACCATCGCCATCCCGTACTCGTCCGCGGCGGCGATCACTTCGGTGTCGCGAACGGAGCCACCGGGCTGCACGATGGCGGTAATCCCCGCTTCGGCCGCCTGATCGACTCCGTCGCGGAACGGAAAGAACGCATCCGACCCCAGCACCGCGCCAGATGTCATGTGCCCCGCCGTTCGCGCCTTGTGTACGGCGAGAAAGGACGCATCCACGCGCGACATCTGACCCGCGCCGATCCCGATCGTCGCCCCGTCACGTGCGAGCACGATCGCATTCGATTTCACCGTGGCGACCGCGCGCCACGCGAACAGCAGATCGTCGCGCTCGGCGTCGGTTGGAGCGCGGCGCGTCACGATCCGCCACGTCTCGTACGCCCCCGCGGCCGACGGCCGTTCCTGCACCAGCAGCCCACCGCGAACACGCTTGAGATCGGTCGACCCACGCGGCCACGGCGCGACACCTTGGAGGACGCGAAGGTTCTTCTTGCGGCCGAGGATCTCGACCGCGCCCTCGGTGAAGCTCGGTGCGACGATGCACTCCACGAACAGGCTCGAGATCGCCTCGGCGGCCGCCTCGTCGACCGGGGCGGTGAGCGAAATGACGGACCCGAACGCCGACACCGGATCGCAGGCGAGGGCCTTTCGATAGGCGTCGAGAGCGTCACGCCCGACCGCGAGCCCGCAGGGCGTGGTATGCTTCACGATCGCGCACGCCGTCTGCTCCCCGAACGGATCGGTGGCGAGCACCGCGCCCTCGAGGTCCAGCAGATTGTTGAACGACAGCTCCTTGCCGCCACGCTGCTCGAGGCTCGCGAGCCCCGCACCTGGGCGCTCGACGTAGAACGCCGCGTGCTGGTCCGGGTTCTCCCCGTAGCGGAGTGTCTGAGCGCGTTCGAGCGCGAGCGTCATCCGCTCGGGGAAGACGTCGCCGCGCTGCGCGGAGAACCACGCCGAGATGGCGGCGTCGTACGCCGCCGTGTGCGCGAACACCTTCTCGGCGAGCAGCCGCCGCAGGTCGAGGTCATCATCCGCCGCCGCGAGTGCCGCCAGGACGCGCGCGTAGTCGCTCGGATCGACGATGGCGTAGACCGACGCGAAGTTCTTCGCCGCCGATCGAAGCATCGATGGGCCACCGATGTCGATCTGCTCGATCGCATCGTCCGGGGTGATGTCCGCGCGCGACACGGTTTCACGGAAGGGGTACAGATTGACCGCCACGAGATCGATCGGCGTGATCTCGTGTTCGGCGAGCGCACGAACGTGCTCGGCGGAATCGCGGCGAGCCAGCAGTGCTCCGTGCACCTTCGGGTGCAGTGTCTTCACGCGTCCGTCGAGCATCTCCGGAAAGCCGGTGACCCCGGCAACATCGGTCACCGCGAGTGCCGCCTCGCGGAGAGCGCGCGCGGTTCCGCCCGTCGAGACGAGCTCCCACCCGAGTGCGGCGAGTCCACGGGCGAAGTCGATCAGCCCGGTCTTGTTCGAAACCGACAGGAGAGCGCGAGGCATGTCGTTAGTTGCGGGCGAGCGCCGCGACGAGCCGCGCGAGCGCGTGCACGTCGCCCAGATCGATGAGCTCCGCGGGCGAGTGACTGTAGCGCAGCGGCCAGGAGATGGGAATGTCCACGACGCCGTACCGCGTGAAGGGCGAGCCATCGTTGCCCCCGTTCGTCGTGCCGATCTGAAGCGGAATTCTCTGCTGCTGCGCCAGGCGAACGATCCGCTCGATCTCGGCGCGCGGCGCCACGCTCGAGTTGTCGAGCGCGCGCACGACAGCGCCTCGACCAATCGGAGCGACCGCGAATCGCGAGCTCTCGAGCGGGGAGTCGGCCGACACGAACGTGTCGACCGCGTGGACGCGTGTGGGGCTGGTACCGAACGTCGCGGCCGCGGCCGCCGCGCCGGACAAACCGGTTTCCTCGCGCACCGACCAGATGAAGATCACCTTCCGCTGCAGTCGCGCGCGATCGAGGCGCGCCAGGGCAAGCACCAGCGCCGCCGAGCCGGCGCGATCGTCGATCGAGCGCGCGGTGAAGCGCCTGGCGCCGAGCCGGGCCGAGCGCTTCCAGCTCGTCAGCGATCGTCCGACGGCCACGCCGCGAGCCACGAGGCTCACGGAATCCAGGCCAAACCACGCGGTGAGATCCCGCGGCTGCTTCGAGGTCACGCTGCGACGCGGCACGAACACACCGCGCAGGAACCGCGCGGTATCGTCGCCGCGCGCCGCGAGGTGCAGGAGTGCGGGCTGCCCTTCGAACAGCGATGGATAGAATCCGCCGCGCTGTCGCAGCGCCACCTGGCCATCGCGCGAGATCGACGTCACCTCGAAGCCCACCTCATCGAGGTGGGCGATGAAGACGACCGTATCCCGCTCGGGACCTGCGGCGACGATCAGGTTGCCGGCGGTGTCGACGCGCGCCATCGCTCGCGCCCACGCCGGAAGCGCCGCGCGCACGGCGTCACGCACCGGCCCCTCGTGTCCCGATACGCCGTATTCGTCGGCCAACGCTTCGAGCAGCTCGGCGACGGGCGAGAGCGAATCGCGTGGCCTCGTGACGGT
>DATBIU010000206.1:0-17910 GCA_036556765.1 Gemmatimonadaceae bacterium
CCATGTATCTGCACGAGATGGCGAGCTGGGTGAGAGAAGGCGGCACCCACGAGACACTGGTGGAGGTGCTGGACGGCTCTCCCGCGCTGGCGATCGCCGACTATGCCGATCGCGTGAACGCCGACCTCATCGTGATGACGACGCACGGCCGCACCGGCGTGGAGCGGAGACGGTTGGGCAGCGTCGCCGCGGTCGTGGCGCATCACGTCAGCTGTCCGGTGGTGCTGGCGCGCGGCGAGCCAGGAGAATACGTGCCGCGTCAGGCTCCGCTGGAACGTATCGTCCTCGCCGTGGACGGCACTGAGCGCGCCGAGGACGCGCAGGCACTCGCACTGCGGCTTGGCTCGCTCGGCCATCCGAGCTTTCGGATCGTCTACACCCTCAATCGCGCCGCTCTCCCGCAGCTGGCGCATGCGGGAGCAGAGGACGCAGCCGCCGATAGCGAGGAACGTCAGCTCGTGGAGTGCGCCGAGAGCTACGTGTGTGGCATCGCGTCGCGGTTGCGCGCCGCCGGCCTGCGGGCGGAAATTGTGGTGTCGGACGGGGACGATCCGGCGCGCGGGCTGCTCGACGCGGCCGAGCGCGACGGCGCCGATGCGATTATCCTGATGGGGCAGCGGCACTAGCCCGCCCGGAGAGCACCGCCATGGATTTGTTGTTCAGCGGTCGCAGCATCTGGACAATGGTCCATGGCATCGTTCTCGGCGGCGCGGCGCTGATGGGGTTGGCTGCCGCGCTCTTCTCGCTGCGCGCGATGCGTCCCGCCACCGATAGAGGCGTCGTGGACGAGAGCCAGGCGCAGCTGCTGGCGTGGCTGATGGTGGGCGTCGCGGTGATGCTCTGGCTCACCGTGATCGTCGGAACGTACGTGACGTTCCCCCCGTATCGCGCGACGCCGCCCGAGGGTCTCACCGATCTGAGCGCCTATCCGCGATCGCTGCTGCGCGCCAACCCCCAGACGGCGTGGCTGCACTCGGTCGCGATGGAGACCAAGGAGCACGTGCCCTGGGTCGCCGCGATGCTGGCGACGGCGGCCGCGTTCATTGGCATGCGCTATCGGTCGCGAATGCTGGGAGACGCCATGCTGCGCCGCGTGACGGCGACGTTGGTCGCGATCTCGTTCGCGCTCGTCGCGGCGGTCGCGCTGCTGGGCGTCTTCATCAACAAGGTCGCGCCACTCGAGTGAGGAGAGGAGCCTGAGCGATGGCCGCCATCGAGAGCGAACGCACGACCGTCGTCAACGGCGCAGCCATGGCGGCTTTTCTCGCGGGGGGCATTGGTGCCCTCGCCATGGGCCTGTTCGTGATCCTCAACGAGGCTGGTCTCTACAGCGCGCCAGCCCTCTATGACCCCGCGGGCGGTGTCACGGGGCGAACGGCGTTCGCCACCGCGACCTGGCTGATCGCGTGGGTCGTGTTGCACAATCGATGGAAGCGCCGGCAGATCGAGTCCGGGCGTGTGTGGCCGACCACGCTCGCGCTCATCGCGCTGGGCATCCTGCTCACGTTCCCACCGGTGTGGACGCTGCTCTGACGCGCGCCGAGCCACCAACTTGGCGCGCCAGCGCCGTTCGGTATAGTTTGCGGCAGTGAGCCCTTCTCATCAGCGGCGTCTGGGGTGGCGATGCAGCTGACGCTGCGCCAGGCGGCGAAATACCTCGGCGTCAGTGAGTCGACAGCGCGGCGGTGGATCGGCGAGCGCGGACTGCCGGTGCACGAGGTCAGCGAGCGATTGTACCTCAACGCCGTCGAGCTGTGGGAGTGGGCTGTCGAGCATGGTGTGACGGTCTCGCGCAGCCTCCTCGAGCATGCGCGCCGCGCTCCCGACACGGTGGCGCCGATCTCACAGCTCCTTCGAACCGGCGGCATCTTCCACGACATCGATGCCAGGGACAAGCGGGACGTGCTGCGGCAGTTCGTGGCCCGGCTTCCGCTTCCCCCCGAGCAGGACCGCGCGACGCTTCTGAGTGTCCTCGAGGCGCGCGAGGCGATGGGATCGACGGGAGTCGGGGACGGCATCGCCATACCGCACGTTCGGAACCCGATCGTTCTGCACGTCGACGCGGCGTTCGTCACGCTCGGGCTCCTGAAGCATCCGGTCGAGTTCGACGCGATCGATGGGAAGCCGGTCCACACGCTGTTCATGGTCGTGAGCCCCACCGTGCCCGTGCACCTGCGGATTCTCGCGCAGCTCGGGTTCCTCCTTCGAGACGACGTGCTCAGGGACATGTTCCGGAGGCGGGCGCCGGCCAGGGATCTCATCGATCGCATGGAGATGCTCGAGTCGACGCGTACGACGGGGACCTTTCCGGCCGTGAAATCGGACACGTGAGACCCGGATGACCCTGTTCGCCATCGGGCTGGGGGCGATCGTCGCCGGCGGCGTGAGCGCGGCGCTGACGCGACGTGCGCGCGGCACCACGAGCGATCTTCTCTATCAGCTTCTCGTGGTGTCCGGGTGTGCGATCGCAGCCGCGGATGCGGCACGCGTCCTCGTGTCTCGGACGGCGCTCTCGCTCAGCGGGCGCTCGACCGTGCCAGGAGGCGACTGGATCGTCGGCATCGATGCGCTGTCGGCCGTATTCCTGCTGGCGGTGCTTGGCGTGGGCGCAATCTGCGCGCTCTTCGGGACGCAGGATCTGGCGCGCGCGCGGGCGGCGCACCCCGAGCGAGCCCACCGCTCGACCTGGCCGGCACAGCTGGCGTTCGCGCTGCTCGTAACGGCCATCGCGCTCGTCGTCACCGCCGGCTCGGTGGTGGTCTTCCTCGGCGCGTGGGAAGTGATGGCGATCAGCTCGTACGTGCTGATCGTCACCCATCACGAGGAGGAGGAGGTCCGGCGCGCGGGGCTCATCTATCTGGTCGCGACGCACACCGCGACACTGGCGCTGTTCGTCATGTTCGCGGCGTGGCAGTCGGGCGCGACCGACTGGTCGTTCGCCGCGCTGGCCGCCGCCTCGCCTTCGCTAGGCACCGGCGCCACGGCCGCGATCATCCTGCTGGCGCTGGTGGGATTCGGGTTCAAGGCCGGCGTCGTCCCGCTGCACTTCTGGCTCCCGCCGGCGCACGCGGCAGCGCCCAGCCACGTCTCGGCGCTCATGTCCGGCATCGTGATCAAGACCGGCATCTACGGCGTGCTCCGCGTGCTGCTTCTCCTGGGCGATGTGCCGTCGTGGTGTGGATGGCTCATTCTCGGTCTGGGCGTTGCATCCGGCGTGCTGGGCGTGCTGTGGGCGTTGGCACAGCACGACACGAAGCGCCTCCTTGCGTTCCATAGTGTCGAGAACATCGGGATCATCCTGATGGGAATCGGCGTCGGAGTGATCGGGCTGGCCAGGGATGCACCGGGGCTGGCGACGCTCGGGTTCGCGGCCGCGCTGCTGCACACCGTCAACCACGCGGTGTTCAAGAGTCTGCTCTTCCTCGGTGCCGGCGCGGTGTATCGCGCGACGGGGACGCGCAACATGGAGGAGCTCGGTGGCCTGGCGCGCCGAATGCCCTGGACGTGGCTGGGATTTCTCGTCGGCGCGGCCGCGATCGTCGGCCTGCCTCCGCTCAACGGCTTCGTCAGCGAGTGGCTCGTCTATCAGGGGCTGTTTCTCGCCGGTGAGCCGGTCGCCACACCGCGCCTCGCGCTGCTCGGGATTCCGATGCTCGCGCTGATCGGCGCGCTCGCGCTGGCGTGCTTCGCCAAGGTGGCGGGCGTGGTGTTTCTCGGGACGCCGCGTACCCTGCACGCCGCGAGCGCCATGGAGGGCCGGCTGGGATCGCACGCGCCGATGCTTCTGCTCGCGGCGGCGTGTGTCGTGCTGGGCGTCGTCCCGACGTTAGGCATCGCGCTGGTGGAGGATGCGGCGCAACAGATGGCCGGAGCGAACGCCGCTCCGATCTCGGCCGCCGTGATCAGTGGTGCAAGGACGATCTCCATGATGACCGTTTCGCTGGTGGTCGTGGGCGGGGTCTTCTGGTGGATTCGATCCCTCCTCGTGCGGGAGCGGAGCGTCCGCCGCGAGGCGACGTGGGGATGTGGGTACGCCGAAGCCACTCCGCGCATGCAGTACACGGCATCCTCGTTCGCGTCGCCGCTCCTGTCGGTGTTCGGGGCGTTGAGCGGCGTCCACGTCGAGCGTACCTCGACGTCGCTGCACACTCACCCGAAGGACCTCGTGCTCGACGGCGTCGCTCGGCCGCTCTGGGACCGGCTGCGTCACGCGGCGCTCCGGCTCCGCGGGATTCAACAGGGGCGGCTGCACCTGTATCTCCTGTACGTCATGGCGGCGCTGCTCGTGCTGCTCGCCTATCTCGCGCTCTTCCCGCGAGCGCGATGACACTCCCACCGTTGACCGCCGTCATCGCGCTGCTGGTGGTGGTGATCGCGGCGCCGATCGTCGCGGGTGTCGTCTCGCGCACAAAAGCCATCATGGCCGGCCGTCGCGGCGCGCCTCTCTGGCAGCTCTACGCCGATCTGTGGAAGCTGATGCGCCGCGGACTGGTGTACAGCACGACCACCACGTGGATGTTTCGTCTCGCTCCAGTGATGCTGGTGGCGACGACGATCGTCGCCGCCAGTCTTCTCCCGCTCGACGGACGTGGGTCGCTGCTGCGGTTCGCCGGTGATGCGGTGGCGTTCGCCTATCTGCTCGCGCTCGGTCGCTTCGTCCTCGTGCTGGCGGCGCTCGACACCGGCTCCAGCTTCGAGGGGATGGGAGCCAGCCGCGAGGTCACGTTCGCCAGCTTCGTCGAGCCGGGTCTGTTCATCGCCGTCGCCGCGCTCGCGGTCATGGCGCACGATCTGTCGTTGAGCGCGATGCTCGGCGCGGCCCCGCGGCCGACGGACGCGACCACCGTCTCGGTCATGGTCGCCGCGAGCGTGTTCATGCTCGCGCTGGCCGAGTGCTCGCGCGTTCCGGTCGACGATCCCGCGACGCACCTCGAGCTGACGATGGTCCACGAGGTGATGGTACTCGATCACAGCGGGCCCGATCTCGCGATGATCCTCTACGCCAACGCGCTCAAGCTCGCGCTGTTCGCCGGCATCATCGTCAACGTCGTGTTGCCGCAACCGCGGGCGGGTGGATGGCTCGGAATCGCGGTGCTGCTCGGCAGCGTCGTCGCCGTCGGGATCGCGGTCGGCATCGTCGAATCGGTGATGGCGCGACTCCGGCTGCCGAAGGTGCCGCTCTACATCGCCGCATCGTCGGCGCTGGCGCTATTCGGTCTCGTTCTTCTACTGCGATGAGAGTGGCTTCATGACCTCGCTCTCCGAGCTGGCACTGCTCCTGGTCGTTCTTTCCAACTTTGTCGTCCTCGGCACGTCGCGGTTGAGCGCATGCATTCGCGCCATCGCGCTTCAGGGGCTTCTGCTCGGCGCGCTTCCGTTCCTGCTGCACCCGGTGATGTCCGTACACACCGTCTC
This sequence comes from Gemmatimonadaceae bacterium, assembly GCA_036556765.1. Classification (GTDB taxonomy): domain Bacteria; phylum Gemmatimonadota; class Gemmatimonadetes; order Gemmatimonadales; family Gemmatimonadaceae; genus JAICNG01. The sequence goes on from DATBIU010000206.1 coordinate 5,416, forward strand.
GCTCGGGATCGGCACCGCGGTGGTAAAGGCGGGCATTCTGCCCTGGTTTCTGCGGTGGGCGATCCGTGAAGCGGCGGTCCGGCGCGAAGTCGAGCCGCGCATTGGATACATGGCGTCGATGATCCTCGGCGCCGTGGCGCTCGCGATCGCGTTTGGCGTGGCGTCGGCGCTGCCGCTCGAGCTGGTGGAAACGGACCTGCTCGTCCCCGTGGCGCTGGTGACGGTGATGATCGGCCTCATCGTGCTGACGACGCGCGCGAAGGCCATCACCCAGGTCGTGGGCTATCTCATGCTCGAGAACGGGATCTACCTGTTCGGGCTCACGCAGTCGCAGCGCGTGCCGTTTCTGGTCGAGATCGCCGTGCTGCTCGATGTCTTCGTCGGCGTGTTCATCATGGGCATCGTCGTCTTTCACATCAATCGCGAGTTCGACTCGATCTCGTCGGAGCGGCTCACCGAGCTGCGGGACTGAACGCGACCCATGGTGCTTCTTGCGCTGATCCTCGCTCCCGCGCTCGCCGCCGCACTCGCGTACCTGCTGCCGGCGGTCGGCCGCGGTGTGCTCATGATCGGGACGGCGCTCGTGCACGTGGCGCTCGTTGGAACGTTGTGGGTGACGCCGGGGGAGCAGGCGTTCGGCGGGTGGATCGCCGAGGATCCGCTCGGGCGCGTGATCCTCACGCTGGTGAGCGTGCTGTTTCTGGCCGTCGCGCACTACGCCGTCGGCTACCTGCGCGTAGAGAATCCGCGCGGGGGGCGCGCCTTTGCGAGCTGCATGCTGGGGTTTCTCGCGGCGGCCAGTCTGGTGACGCTGAGTCACCATTTCGCGCTGCTCTGGATCGGGCTCGAGACGACGACGCTCGCCGTCGCGCCGCTCATCTATCACCGGCACGACCGTCGCTCGCTCGAGGCGGTGTGGAAGTACCTCGTTCTTTCCTCCGTCGGTATCGCGTTCGCGCTGCTGGGGGTGTTCCTCCTCGCCACCGCGCAGCCCTCCGGAGCCGGTCGGCCGCTGGTGCTGGAGGACATGATCCTTCACGCTCGCGCGCTCGATCCGATGTGGCTGCGTACGGCGTTCGTGTTCATGCTGATCGGGTTCGGCACGAAGATGGGCCTCGCGCCACTCCACTCCTGGAAGCCCGACACCTACGGGGAAGCGCCGAGCCTGGTGGGGGGCCTGATGGCGGGGGCCCTAACGAGCTGTGCCTTCCTCGGCCTGGCGCGGGTGCTCTCCATCTGCTTCGCGGCACAGGCCGATGCGTTCGTCAGGCCGGCGCTCATCGCCTTTGGGATCTTCTCGCTCGTCATCGCAGCCGCCTTCATCGTCGTCCAGGGAGACATCAAGCGGTTGCTCGCGTACTCCAGCGTCGAGCACATGGGATTGCTGGTCCTCGGCGTTGGGCTCGGCGGTGTGGGATCGTACGGATCCGTGCTCCACGCGCTCAACAACGGGTTCGCGAAGGTGATGATCTTCCTCGCCGTCGGCAACGTGGTGCTGGCCACCGGGACGTCGATTGCCGGCGACATCCACGGTGTGCTGCGCCGGCTTCCCGTCTCGGGTGTGCTGCTGGTGGTTGGCTTGTTCGCGGTCACGGGATCGCCGCCGTTCGGGATGTTCATCAGCGAGTTCACGATCATCAATGCCGCGCTCGATGCATCGCCCTGGGTCGCCGCGGCCGTCGTCATCCTCCTCGCCGTCATCTTCGTCGGGATCGCGGCGATGATCCTCGAGATGGTGTATGGTGCGGCGTCGGCGCCGGAGCATCGCGACGAGCCGGCGCGGAGCGAGGAGCGCATGCGGCTCGCGTTCGCGCCGGCGGCGCTGGCGGTCATCGTGCTCGGGCTCGGCCTGTACCTCCCCGGACCGCTCGCCGAGGCGCTCTCGAGCTCGGCGGCACTGTTGGGGGGACGCGCCCCGTGAGCGATCTCGCGACGAGATCGGCGCTCTCTGCGCCAGTGTTGTCGTTCGCGCCACTCGCGAACCGGCGCGCGGCGCGCCTGAGTGACGTCCCGTCGCTGCCCATCCACTCCTTTCGTGACGCGATCGCGAGATCGGTCGCCGAAGGGTGGCGTGTCGTCACGCTGTTCGGAGCGCCGGAGAGCGATACATCGTTGCGAGTGATCGTGGTCCTGGCTGACGACACACGCGGTCAGCTCCGCGCCGCGACCGCGGTCGTGGGCGAGCGGTACCCGGCCATCGCCAGTGACTGTGCCCAGGCGGAGCGGTTCGAGCGAGAGATGGCCGAGCAGTGCGGGGTGATCCCCGAGGGTCATCCGTCGCTCAAGCCGCTTCGCCGGCATCCTCCCGATCATCGACCCGATCGGTGGACGGCGTCAGTGGCTGCCTTTCGACGCGACGCCTACACGTTCGATGCGTTCAAAGGCGATGAGGTGCATGAGGTCGCGGTCGGGCCGGTGCATGCGGGCATCATCGAGCCGGGACACTTTCGTTTCCACGCGCATGGCGAGGAAGTGCTCTCCCTCGAGATCATGCTCGGGTATCAACACCGCGGCGTCGAGAGACTGCTCGAGACGCGCGACCGCGCGCGAGCAGTGCTCGTGGCGGAATCGATCGCCGGCGACGCGGTCATCGCGCATGCGAGCGCGTACTGCGGGGCCATCGAGGCGATCGCGCGGAGTCACAAGAGCGCCCGGGCGCAGAGTATCCGAGGGATCGCGCTCGAGCTCGAGCGCCTGGCGAATCACATCGGCGATCTCGGTGCGCTGGCGGGAGACGTCGCCTACCAGCCGGCGGCGGCGCTCTTCGGTCGCCTGCGCGGCGAGTGTCTCAACATGCTGATGACGCTGACGGGAAATCGCTACGGTCGCGGGCTCATCCGTCCCGGAGGGGTGTCGTTCGACGTTCCACCGGAGATGGCGAGCGAGCTCGCCGGACGCATCGCGCGGCTCGAGAAGGAGCTGGCTCCCGTGGCCGAGCTGTTCTTTGGCGCTTCGTCGGTGCAGTCGCGGCTGGAGGGCGTGGGCACAGTACCGCGCGATGCCTGCATCGCCTACGGGTTCGTGGGGCCGGTGGCCCGCGCCTGTGACGTCCATCGCGACGTTAGGCACGACCATCCCTATGGGGTGTTTCGCTATGCGCAGATTCCCGTGGCCCGAGCCTGGGCAGGGGACGTGTACGGACGCGCGATCGTCCGATGGGTCGAGACACGACGCTCGCTGGAGTTCGCCCGGGAGCAGCTGGAGGCGCTCCCCGCCGGCGACGTGCGCGTGCCCTGCGGCGACCCCGTGACCGGTGCGCAGCTGGTGGTGGCGATGGAGGAGGGGTGGCGCGGCGAGGTCGCGCACACGGTTCTCACCGATGAGCGCGGCGAGATACGGCGTCACAAGGTGACCGATCCATCGTTCCGTAACTGGACGGCGTTATCGCTCGCCATGCCGGGAAATCAGATCTCGGATTTCCCACTCTGCAACAAGAGCTTCAATCTCTCTTACGCCGGCCATGACCTCTGATTCGCTCGGAGTCCGCGATGCTTGAGCTTCTGCGCACGCGCCTCGCGCAAGGGTCGGCGACGATCCGCTTTCCGGACGATCAGATCGCATTTCCCGAGCGATTCCGCGGTCGGCCATCGCTCGACTGCAGTGGATGCGCCCAGAGACGGTGCCCGCACGCGGATGGCAGTATCCCGTCGGCCCTGATCCGCACCGGCGATGCGTCGGAAGGCCGCGCCACACTCGACATCGGCGCCTGCCTGTTCGCTCCCGAAGAGGCGGTAGGGACCCCGGGATGCGGGGTTTCTTTCACCCACGTCTACCAGCTGTCCAGTCGGACGCGAGACGGCCTCGTATCAGCCGATGGGCAGATCGATCCTCCGTCGCCGCTCGAGGAGCGGATGCGAAAGCTGCTTGGTCGCTCGCTGCGCCTTCGCTCGGTGGCCGCGGGGAGCTGTAACGGCTGCGAAGCGGAGCTGATCGCGACCGGCAACATCATCTTCGATCTCTCGCGCTTTGGCGTGCAGTTCGTTGCCTCGCCGCGCCACGCCGACGGTCTTCTCATCACCGGGTCCGTGAACGCCAACATGCGCGACGCGCTCGAGCGCACCTACGCCGCGGTGCCCGACCCGCGTGTGGTCATCGCGGTCGGCGCGTGCGCCGCCAGCGGTGGCCCGTTCCGAGGCAGCGACGAGGCGGGAACCGGCGTGCCATCGAGCATTCCCGTCGATCTGTGGATCGCCGGCTGCCCGCCGCACCCTCTCACGATTCTCGATGGTCTGCTCAGTCTCCTGGGCCGCCTCGAGTCCAGGCTGCGGTGATCGGTGGGGCGGACCCGGCAACGTCAAAAGCGTTGGACACGGATGCAGCGGATTTGGAACGGAAACGGCACGGATAGGCAAACGGCAACCGCAAGGACTTTTGGAAAACCTATCGGGTAGGCTTGCAAGCGGCGCGCAAACTCTGTCGGATCCGTAGCGTTTGGCCGTTGCAGTTCCCAAAGCTGTTGCACTTGGTTATCCGTGCCGTTTCGCCGTTCACAATCCGTCGCATCCGTGTCGAGTCAGTTGCCGTTCGCAGTCTCTGGCGCCATCCGCGGCCGCCTCAGCCCGTGGCCTGATGAATCCCGCCGGCGGGCGTCTCCCGCCTAACGGTCGGCGTCGTCCCGGGCGGCGGCTCCACCGGCGGCTCGCCGAGCTCCGCTCGCGCCCGATTCAGCGCGTCGTCCAGGTTTCCGAAGATGTTGTCGTCGCCAATCTCGTCCAGCAGCGCTGAGCGACCGAGCGCCACCAGCGGTTGCGCGTGGACGTCGCTGAGAAGGACGACCGTCCCATCCTTTCGCGTGCGATGCACGACGTCGCCCAGCGCGCGCATGCCCGTCGAGTCGATCGCGGGCACGTTGCGCATGCGGATGATCAACACCTTGGGCTTCCTCGCCACGCGGCCGAGCGTGTCCTTGAACTGCTCGGCGGCGCCGAAGAAGAATGGCCCGTTGATCTCGTAGACCTCGACGCCCTTCGGAATCACACGCCGGCGCACCGCGTTCGCGTCCGTGAGGTACAGGTCGCCTTCATCGTCCACGTCGCCGGTAAAGGCGCTGACGTTGGTCACCTCCGCCATACGACGCATGAAGAGCAATGCGGCGAGCACGATGCCGACCTCGATCGCGACCGTGAGGTCGACCAGCACCGTCAGCAGAAAGGTCGCCACGAGCACCGCGACGTCGCTCTTCGGTGCATGCAGCTCCGTGCGGAAAGTGCGCCACTCGCTCATGTGGTAGGCCACGATGACGAGAATCGCCGCCAGCGTCGCCATGGGGATGAGCGCCGCCCACTTCCCGAAGAAGAGCGTGATGAGGAGCAGCGTGATCGCGTGAACGATTCCGGCAACGCCGGTTCGACCCCCGTTCTTCACGTTCGTCGCCGTGCGCGCGATGGCGCCGGTCGCCGGGATGCCGCCGAACAGCGGCGACGCGATGTTGGCGACGCCTTGCGCGACGAGCTCCATGTTCGATCGATGGCGACCGCCGATCATTCCGTCGGCGACGACCGCTGACAGCAGCGACTCGATGGCGGCCAGCAGCGCGATCGTGAATGCCGGCCCCACCAGCGCCGCGATCTCCGCCGGGTTGACGTCGGGGAGCGACGGTCTCGGCAGCGATGCCGGAATCGCCCCGAACCGGCTGCCGATTGTCTCCAGCGGCAAGTCGAGCATCTGCACCATGGCCGTGGTGACGATCAGCGCGACGAAAGCGCCCGGAATGCGCTGCGTGACCTTGGGCCAGAGGACGATGATCGCCAGCGCCGTACCGCTCACCAGCACAGCCGATGGATTGATCGTCCCGATCGCGTCGGCGTACGCGGCCCACTTGTCGGCGAACTCCGCTGGGACGTCGCCCATGCGCAGTCCAAAGAAATCCTTGATCTGACTCGAGAAGATGATGAGTGCGATCGCGCTCGTGAAACCGGTGATCACCGGATAGGGAATGAACTTGATCGCCGTGCCCAGGCGAGCGAGCCCGAGGCCGATCAGCATCACCCCCGCCATGAGCGTGGCCACGGCGAGGCCATCGTAGCCGTACTGCTGAACGATGCCGTAGACGATGACGATGAACGCGCCGGTCGGGCCCCCGATCTGCACGCGCGAGCCGCCGAGGGCGGAGATGAGAAAGCCGGCGACGATCGCGGTGTACAGCCCCCGTTCGGGAGTCACCCCGCTGGCGATGGCGAAGGCGATGGCGAGGGGGAGCGCGACGATGCCGACGATGACGCCGGCCGTCAGATCGGCGGAGAGCTGCTCGCGATCGTACGTGCGGAGCGTCGTGACCAGCTTCGGAACGAGCACGACCGTACCGGATGATGTGGGGGAAACGCTGACAACGGAGGGCTTCGCGACTGACAGCCCCGCGCTGACACGCGACACATGTTGAACGTGGCAGCGCAGTGCCGGGTCGGCCGCATCTCTCTGACGTATCCGAATTTATGTCGTCACAGCAGCGCGCGGGACTCCTCCTTCTCCTGTCGGCCGTTGGGGTGGTGGTGCTCGTCCATCCCTTCATCTCCGGCCTGCTGGGCGCGCTCGTCCTGACGGTCCTCGCGTCTCCGATCTACGATCGGATGCGCGCGCGGCGGCATCCGCGGATTGCGGCCGCCACTGTCGTCGCCGGAGCCGTGCTGCTGGTGATCGCGCCCGGGGCGGCGCTGCTCCTCATCGCGATCGATCAGGTCCCCGCCGCGGTTCGCTGGATCGAGCAGAGCGGAATCCGCGAGCAGGTGGCCGCGCTCCACATCGGCGGCTTTCACCTCGGTGGCCGGATCGCCGAGTTGGCGACGGCGGCGGAGTCGTGGATCTCGCGCGGGATGCTGAACCTGGCCGGCGGGCTGGTGCAGGGCACGATCAACCTCGTGATCGCGATGTTCGGCCTCTACTATCTGTTGCTGAACGGCGGAACACTCTGGAAGCGCGTGCGCGCGGCGATTCCGTTCTCTCCACCGGCGACCGAGCGCCTTCGCGAACGGTTCCGCAGCGTGACGCATGCGACGATCCTTGGCACGCTCTCGATCGCGGCGCTGCAAGGCACGGTGGCCGGCCTGGCGTTCTGGGTGATCGGCCTGCCTCACGCACTCGTGTGGGGCGTCCTCACCGCGTTCGGCGCCGTGGTGCCGATCATCGGGAGCGGGCTCGTCTGGATTCCGGCGACCTTGCTCCTGCTCGCCACGCAGCGGTACGCGGACGCGATCCTGCTGGGCGTCATCGGCGCGATCGTCGTCGCCAACGTCGACAACGTGGCGCGGCCTCTCATCTACCGGCGTGTGTCGCGGATCCATCCAATGATCACGCTCGTGGGCGCATTCGCCGGCATCCGATACTTCGGCGTGCTCGGTGTGCTGTTCGGGCCGCTCGGCCTCGCCTATTTCTTCGAGGTGCTCACACTCTACCGGCGCGAGTACGGGCGGGTCGCCGCCGCCACGGGTGGCGCGTTAGGCACGACGGGGGTTCCGGTCTCTGCGCAGCCGAATGAGCTGGCCGAGGACCGCTGGAAGGAGGGCCGCGGGAAGGACGATGCTCCAGTCGGCGAGGGCCAACGGCACGACGCGGAGGATCGCCGCGAGCGCCGGAACGTACACGGCGGCGAGCTGAAGCCCGACGACCAGCGCCAGCGCGCCTAGCGCCCACCGGTTCGCTCCCGCGCGACGCGGGCTGAGCACGGCGCTCGCGCTCCGCGCGTTCCCAAGATGGAATGCCTGAGCGAGCGCCAGCGTCACGAACGCGATGGTGATCGCCCGTTCCTGTGGCCCGCGCTCGAGGGCGACAACGAACGCCCCGAGTGTGGATCCGGCGATCAACGTGGCGTAGAGTGCGATCTGTCCGAGAAACCCCGGTGACAGAATGGCTTCATCAGGATCGCGAGGGGGTCGCCGCATGACCTCGCCCTCGCTCGGCTCGACCGCCAGCGCGAGCGCGGGAAAGGTATCGGTGACAAGGTTGAGCCAGAGGATCTGGAGCGGGAGCAACGGAAGGGGGAGTCCCGTTAGGCCGGCGACGAGCAGGATGAGCACCTCGGCCAGATTGCACGAGAACAGGTAGAAGACGAACTTGCGGATGTTGTCGAAGATGACGCGCCCTTCCTCGATCGCGGCCGCCACGGTCGAAAAGCGATCGTCGGCCAGCACGACGTCCGCTGCCTCCTTGGCGACGTCGGTGCCCCGTCGTCCCATCGCGACGCCGATGTCCGCTTTCTTGAGCGCCGCCGCGTCGTTCACCCCGTCCCCGAGCATGGCGACGATGTCGCCGCGCCCCTGGAGCGCCTCGACGATGCGCAGCTTGTCCGCGGGGCTCACGCGGTTGAAGACGCCGGTGTGCGCCAGCCGCTCGGTGAGGGTGGGCTCGTCGAGCGTCGCCAGCTCGCGGCCGTCGAGCGCCCCTTCGTCCGACTCGGTGAGGCCGAGCTGCCGCGCCACCGCCACGGCCGTGAGGCGCTGATCGCCCGTCATCATCACTGTCCGCACACCCGCCTCGCGGAACGACCGGATCGTCTCGGCCACGCCTTGCGCCGGCGGATCCGAGATGCCGAACAATCCGACGAATGTAAGATCTCGCACCGCCGGCTCCCCCGCGTTGCTCGCGGTGCCGCGCGCCACCGCGAGAACGCGTAGCGCACGTGCAGCGAGGGCGCGATTGACGTCGAGCAGCCGCTGGCGCGCCCGCTCATCCACCGCGCGTTCCCCGCTCGAGGTGAGCACGCGTGCGCTGCGCTCGATGATCCGGCCGGGGGCGCCTTTCACGTATACGACCAGATCGTCACCTGCTGCGCGGTGGAACGTCGCCATCCACTGCCGCTCGCTGGAGAAGGGAATGGCGCCGACTTCCGGTCGCTCCCGCCGCAGGCCGTCGCGGTCGAGCCCCGCCTTCTCTGCCGCAACGAGCAGCGCAACCTCGGTCGGGTCACCCACCGGGTGCCACCGGTCGTCCTCGTGCACGAGATCGCCGCGATTGGCGAGGGCGGCGATACGCAGTGCCTCGCCGAGCACCGCATCCTCGCCCTCGTGGATCGTTCGCTCCCCGTCGCGAAACTCCCCGGTCGGCTCGTAGGTCGTGCCGGTGACCGCGACCTCTCGTCCGTCGACGACCACGACGCTCACCGTCATCTCGCCCGCGGTGAGCGTCCCAGTCTTGTCGGTGCACACGACGGTGGCGGACCCGAGGGTCTCGACCGCGGGCAGCCGGCGGATGACCGCCTGCCGGCGCGCCATGCGGGACACCCCAACCGCGAGCGTGATGGTCGCCACCGCCGGCAGTGCTTCCGGCACCGCCGCGATGGCGAGCGCGATCGCGGTTTGAAGGACGAGCCCCCACGGCGCGCCGCGCCAGAGGCCGAGCAGCGCGACGATCGCGGCGACGAGCAGCGCGACCACCACCAGCCGCCGTCCCAGCGCATCGAGCCGGTGCTCGAGCGGGGTTCGCTCGTCCTCGAGGGCGCTGGTGAGCGCCCCAATCCCGCCCACCTCCGTGTGCCGGCCGGTGGCGACCACCACCGCGCGTGCCGTTCCAGCCACGACGGCCGTCGCCTGGTAGAGCATGTTCGTGCGCTCCGCGAGCATCGTGTCATCGTCGAGCACGACGTCGGCGCGCTTCTCGACCGGCAGCGACTCGCCGGTCAGCGGCGCCTCGCTCACTCGGACGTCGGTCGCGTCGATCAGCCGCGCGTCGGCCGGCACCGACTGGCCGCTGTCGAGGAGGATGACATCACCGGGCACGAGCTCGCGCGCGCTGATCTCGACCGTCGTCCCATCCCGCACGACGACGGCGCGCGGGACCTCGAGACCCCGGAGGGCATCCATCGCCCGGCGCGCTCGCAGCTCGGTGACGAAGCCCAGCGCCGCGTTGATCGCGAGCACCGCGCCAATCGCGACGGCATCGGCGGCGTCGCCCAATACGAGGGCGAGGCCGACCGCGACGACGAGAAGCAGGACGACGACGCTGCGGAACTGTGCGACGAGAATCGACCACGCGGAGGCGGGCGGGGTGACCTCGAGTCGGTTCGGCCCGTAACGCTGAAGGCGACTGGCCGCCTCGGCCGCCGAGAGCCCGTCGCGACTGGTGGCCAGCGCCGCAAGCGCGGCGTTCGCGTCGCGTGCGTGCCAGACGATGGGCGGGTCGTGACGCTCCATGTCAGTCACATCAGTTCCGATATCTGCCTACGTAGCTCCGTCCCCAAGCGGCCACGGACGGCCGAGCTGCGAACGGACCCGAATGACAAACACGAATTACCCGAATTGCCCCGCGCGCCTTTCGAGCTCGCCTCTCCAGAACACGCGGTGTCGCATGGCTTGCGAGCGGAGAATTGCATAGCGCTGGGAGCAGTTCGCGTAATTCGCGTCGTTATTCGGGTCGTTTGGCAGTTTCGGCCGTCCGTGGCCCCGCGACGCGGGCGCACACCGAGAATCTGCTGAAGAATCCAAATCTAGCGGCCGTTGCCCCCACGGCCTCGAGCACCTCGAGCACCTCGAGCACCCTCGCCTGTCGGGTCCCCCCTGACGAGGACGGAGCGCTTCGCCGACAGACCATCGTGGTGCCGAAAAATAGGTTGCAATAGTGGCACGACCTCCATTCCCAGCCCCGCCGGAGGAGTACATGATTCGCACCGTTCTCGTCCCGCTCGATCGCTCGCCGTTCGCGGAACAGGCGCTCCCCGCCGCCATCGCCATCGCCCGCCGCGCAAAGGCCGAGTTGTACATCCTCCACGTGCGCACGCTCACGCCACCGTTGGCGTTCCAGCACGTGGACTGGTGGAGCGACGCCCTGCTCCAGGAAGAAAAAGACTACCTCGACAAGCTCGCGCAGCGCATCCGCGACGAGGCGGGGGTGGAGGCGATCGTCGAGACTCGCGAAGGAAACGTGCCCGACATCATTCGCCGCCATGCGTCGAATGTCGGCGCTGATCTCATCGTGATGACGACGCATGGACGCACCGGGCTGAGTCGTACCTGGCTGGGAAGCGTCGCGGACGCCGTCGTCCGGCAGGACTCCACGCCGGTACTGATGCTGCGCCCGGACGAGCATCCCGTCGCCCTCGACGAGCACCCGTTGTTCTCGCATGTGCTCATCCCGCTCGACGGCTCGGCGGCGTCCGAGACCGTCCTCGAGGAAGCGGCGACGCTCGGAAGCCTCGCGCACGCCCGCTACACGCTCGTCCGCGTCGTCGCGCCCGTGCTCGTTCCCGTCCATCCCTACGCGTTCGCCGGTGCGGCGACCCGCCCTGACGATGACGCCACGGCGGCCGAGATCCGCGGCGCCAGCGAGTACCTCGAGAAGCACGTGGCGGCGTTGGCCGAGACCGGTCTGCGCGTCGAGTCGAAGGTGCGCCTGGGTGAGCACCCCGCCCCGACCATCCTCGAGGTCGCGCGCGATGTGCAAGCGGACATGATCGCGATGTGCACGCACCGGCATGGGCCTGCGCGCTACGTCCTCGGAAGTGTCGCCGACAAGGTGCTGCGCGCGGGCGACCTGCCGATCCTCCTCATGCATCCGCGCCCCGGACGCGGCTGACGGGCGGGACATCATGCGTCGCCTCGTGGCGGCAGTCGTCATTCTGCACGGCCTCGCACATGCGGGGGCCGGCATGTGGTCGGCGGATGCCGGCTTCGGGTGGCTGCACACCATCTCCTGGCTCGCTGCGATCATCGGCCTCATGCTTGCCGGAATCGGATTGGCCGGCGCTCACCTGGTGCGAAGATGGTGGGAGCTGGCGTTTCTTGTCGGAATCGCCGGATCGCTCTCGCTCTTGCTCCAGCGCCCGCATTGGGTCGCAGGCGTGGGGATCGGCATCGACCTGGCGCTCCTCATCGTGTGGCTGAGGTGGCGCGCCCCGTTGGGGCGCATGGTGTGGAAGCCGTCCCCTCCAACGACAGGACGCTCGCGCGTCGCCCAGCTCATCGCCGTCGTGGCGCTCGCGTACCTCGCTGGCGCGCTCGCCCTGCGTCCGTGGCACATGCGGTGGGGTACGACACGCGCGGAACGCGGGATGGCGCTGCCGGGCGACGAGCTCGCTCCTGGAGCCCGGTACAAGATCGACCACGCGGTCACGATCATCGCGCCCGCGGATTCCGTCTGGCCCTGGCTGGCTCAGCTCGGACAGGATCGCGGCGGCTTCTACAGCTACACATGGCTCGAGAATCTCATTGGCGCCGATGTGCACAACGCCAGCCGCATCGTTCCCGCCTGGCAGGAGCGACATGAGGGTGAGCTCGTTAGGGCCGTGCCGCCCGACTGGCTCGGAGGGCGATTCGGGCGAGACATCGGCTGGCGGATCGCGCGGCTCGAGCCGGGTCGAGCCATGGTCCTGGAGGGATGGGGAGCATTCGTGCTGGTTCCTGTCGATGCGCGGACGACACGGATGATCGTGCGAACTCGAGGGGATGGACGCCCCAGTCTCGGCGGCACCGTGCTGGCGCCGCTCGGGCTGCTCATATTCGAGCCGGCGCACTTCATCATGCAGCGGCGGATGCTGCTCGGCATCAAGGAACGAGCCGAGCATCGGCACGG
>DATBIU010000207.1:0-3548 GCA_036556765.1 Gemmatimonadaceae bacterium
ACCGCGCTTCGGTCGGCGCTACGCGCGCGCGCGCGGCAGTACGAGGTGCGCGACTCGCTGCGCGAGCTTCAGGTCGCTCGCGAAGCGGCCGAGCTGGCCAACCGGTCGAAGTCGGAGTTCCTGGCGGTCATGAGCCACGAGCTTCGCACCCCGCTGAACGCGATTGGGGGGTATGTCGCACTCCTGGAGCTCGGCGTCCGCGGCCCGGTCACGGAGGAGCAGCGCGTCGACCTCGAGCGCATCCAGCGGAGTCAGCGTCACCTGCTCGGGTTGATCAACGAGGTGCTGAACTACGCGCGGATCGAGACGGGAAACGTCCGGTACGACATTACCGACGTGCCGGTGGAGGAGGTGCTGAGCACCGCGGAATCGCTGGTCGCGCCACAGGCGGGCGCGCGGGGCCTGCATCTCGATCGCGATCGATGCGATCCGGGGATCACGGTCGCGGCCGACCGCGACAAGCTTCAGCAGGTGCTGCTGAATCTGCTCACCAATGCCATCAAGTTCACCGGAGCGGGCGGGCACGTCCGGCTGGGCTGCGACATCTCCACCGACAGGGTCGCGATCCGGGTGACGGATACCGGTTCCGGGATCGCGCCTGAGAAGCTCGACGCCATCTTCGAGCCGTTCGTTCAGGTCGATGCGCGCCTCACGCGCGTGCACGAAGGTGTAGGGCTCGGCCTGGCGATCAGTCGCGACCTCGCGCGCGGGATGGGGGGTGAGCTCTCGGTGCGGAGCACGGTGGGGGAGGGGTCCACGTTCACGCTCACCGTGCCTCGCGGCGGCACCCAGGCCCCTGGGGAGCTGACGGGACGTTAGGCGTCAGCTCTGGCCGTTGCGCGCTCGCGTCATCGCGCGTGCTTCACGTGTGCCGCGGACGATCGCGCTAGCCGAACAGATCCTGGCGCGCGGCGGTCGTGATCGCGAGCACCGCTGGGTGGGTCAGCTTGCGTTCGACCGAGATCGCGAAGAATCGCTCTCGGATCGGGTCGACGCGACCAACGACTCCGACCTGGTACTGACGCCGGACCTCGGCCTCTACCACCGTCGGGGCGGCAAAGAGTCCGACGCCGCTCTGCCCGAAGACCTTCAGGACGGCGCTATCCTCGACCTCGGCGACTGTCGCCGGCCGCACGTCATTCATTTCGAACCATTGCTCGAGGGACCGCCGGAGGGCGGTGTTCTCAGTGGGGAGAAGAAACGGCGCCCCGTCGAGCGACGCCGGGAATCGGCGCCGATGCGCCTGCGCGAGCCGGGGCGCGCCGAAGATCGTGACGCCACACTCGCCGAGCAGGTGGCTGTAGGCACGCACCTTCACCGTCGACGCGACCGGCGCGTCGGCCAGCACCAGGTCAAGCGCATGGATCGCGAGATCGGCGAGGAGACGCTCGGCCTTGTCCTCCCGAAGGACGAGACGGACAGGCTCGGGTAGCCGGAGCGCCGGCTCGAGTAGCCGGTAGGCGAGCAGCTTTGGCATCGCGTCGCTGACGCCGACGGAGAACCGTACGGGGCGCCCGGTGGGCCGCCCGGCGAGGGTTTCCTGGAGCTCCCGCCCCGTGCGGAAGATCTCGTCCGCGTAGCGATAGACGACCTGGCCGACCTCGGTCAGCACGAGTTGGCGGCCGCTTCTCGCGAAGAGCTTCTCGCCGAGCGAGCGCTCGAGCGTGCGCAGCTGTGCGCTGATCGCCGGCTGGGTGAGGTGGAGCTCCTCACACGCGCGCGTCACGCTGCCCACGCGCGCCACCGTCCAGAAGTAAAGCAGGTGATGATAGTTGAGCCAGGCCACGGCGTCCCTGGGGTGGGAGACGGAGAAGTATACAAAAAACACCCTGCTAGCGCGCAAGCATTCTATTTGTCTATGGCGTCGGCACCGGCTACCCTCGAACGTGTCCCGATGAGGAACGGGATTCCCAACACGCCCATGGCGCGATCGAACGATGGGGTACCGGGTGACGGTGTTGGCGCTCGACGTCATCGCCAACCGGCGCACGGCCGCCGTGCGGCGCGGCCACTCTGGAGGCGGGTCAGATGGAAGTTTCGATCTGGTTCTGGGTCGGATTCACCGCGTTCATCCTCGCGATGCTCGCGCTCGACCTCGGCGTGTTCCATCGCAAGGCGCACGAGGTGTCGGTGCGGGAGGCGACGATCTGGAGCGCGGTGTGGGTCGCGCTCGCCCTCGCGTTCAATGCCGGGTTGTACTGGCTGTGGGGCGCCGAGCCGGCGCTCCAGTTCCTGACCGGCTACCTCATCGAGAAGTCGTTGTCCGTCGACAACATCTTCGTGATCGGGATGCTGTTCTCGTACTTCGCCGTTCCGGCGCGGTACCAGCACCGCGTCCTCATCTGGGGCGTACTCGGCGCACTCGTTATGCGGGGAGTCTTCATCGCCGCGGGCGCGTACGTCCTCGAGCAGTTCCACTGGGTGATCTACCTGTTCGGCGCCCTGCTGGTGGTCACCGGCATCAAGATGGCCAGGCGCATGGAGACGTACGATCCGTCGCGCAACCCGGTGCTCAGGCTGGCGCGTCGCGTAATCCCACTTACCCCGCACTACCACGGGCAGCGCTTCTGGGTGCGCGAGACGGGCCGGTGGCTGGCGACGCCGCTCTTTCTCGTTCTGTTACTGGTGGAGATGACGGATCTCGTCTTCGCCATCGACTCGATTCCGGCCATCTTCGCCGTGACACAGGACCCGTTCCTGGTCTACACCGCCAACGTGTTCGCCATCCTCGGGCTGCGCTCGATGTACTTCGTGCTGGCCGGGATCGTCCACCGCTTCGTCTACCTGCGATACGGCCTGGCGGCGGTGCTGGTCTTCGTGGGCGCGAAGATGACGCTCATCGACGTGTACAAGATTCCCGTGGGGGCGTCGCTGGCCGTCGTCGGAATGCTCATCGGAGGGTCGATCGCGGCCTCGCTGGCGCACACGCGCAGGCGAACGCCGCCTGACGCGGCGGGCTCGGCGCCCGCGTCCTCCCGCGTGCCCGTTCCGTACGAGGGTCAGTGACCGTGCGAGGGCGGTCGCCGCGGGTCCACCGCCGCCACGACGCCCGAGCGGCGCCGAGGGTGTGTCAGGATCGGCGCGAAGCGATGCGCGTCCGCAGCCGGTCCAGCGCCCACGCGGCGTGCTCGCGCACGACCGGCTCATCGTCGTCGAGCGCCTGCGTGAGCACGTCCGCATCCTCCCGTCTCCCGACGTTGCCGAGCACCACGGCTGCATTGCGCTTGAGTCCCCGCAGCTTGGCGCGCTTCATCGGCGACATGTGAAAGGCGGCGGAGAACTCATCCCGCGACATCGCGAGGAGCTCTCGCGCGAGTGTGCGCGCGTCCTTGCCGTGCAGCGTCGCTCGCTCGGCCAGGGGCGAATCCTCCGGGAGCGCGCGCGAGAATCGCGCGTTCCACGGGCACACGTCCTGACAGATGTCGCAGCCATAGAGTAGCGCGCCCACCGGCTCGCGAAGGGGTTCCGGGATCGCGCCCTTGAGCTCGATGGTCAGGTAGGAGATGCAACGCGTCGCGTCGAGCACGCGCGGCTCGACGAGCGCGTCG
>DATBIU010000208.1:0-35961 GCA_036556765.1 Gemmatimonadaceae bacterium
GTGAGCACTTACTTCCCCTCGTCGCGCTCGCGCAACCCGCCCCAGCCGAGCTTGCGCCGGAGCACGGAAAAGAAGGTGGTCTCGGAGAAGCGCACGACGACGACCGACGCCGATGCGCGCCGCACCACGAGCGAGTCTCCAGGCGCGAACATCGTTCCTACTTGGCCGTCGATCGTCACCAGAAGCTCCTCGGGGCCATCCTCCGCGCGCACCGTGACCTCCGAGTCGGCCGGCACGACGAGGGGGCGGATGGCGAGGGTGTGCGGAGAGATCGGCGTGGTGATGATGAGGTGCTGCGTCGGCAGGACCACCGGACCGCCGGCCGACAGGTTGTAGGCGGTCGATCCGGTCGGCGTCGAGATGATGACGCCATCGGCGGCGTACACACCGACGTCCTCATCGTCCACGAGGACGCGCAGCTTGACGACGCGCGCGAAGCCGCCTTTGTGCAGGACGACGTCGTTCAGCGCGAGCCAGCTGCGGCGCTCCTCGCCGCGGCTGGTCTGCGCGTGCGCCTCCAGCTGCATGCGCATCTCGGCGCGATAATCTCCGCGGGCAAACCGATCGAGCGCCTCATCCAGCTGGTCGAGTCCGCAGGCGGTGAGGAATCCGAGCTGTCCGAGGTTCACGCCCAGGATGGGAACCTCGCGGCCACCGAGGAGTCGCGCACCGCGAAGCATGGTCCCGTCGCCACCGAGCGTGATCAGCCCGTCGATCGTGCTGCCGTCCTCGATGATCTCGCCCTCGCCGGCCGCCTCGGCCAGCCCGCGCTCGAAGGCGATCGTCATACCTAACGCCGGCGCGCGCCGCGCGAGGCGACGCAGAATCTCGGGGAGGCCCTCGTAGCGCCGGTTGCCGACGACGCCGAGTCGCGTCACCCGGCGAGCGCCTCGCTCTCGAGTTGGGCGCGCACCCGTCGCGCGATCCCCGCCGCATCGAGGCCCACCGCCGCCAACTGCGCCTTTCGAGGCGCCTGCTCGATGAAGCAATCGGGCACCCCATGGGTGCCGACACGCACCGTGTGATCGAGATCTTCGATGACACGGGCCATGAGCGCGCCGAACCCGTTGACGACCGTGCCCTCCTCCACCACGAGCACCTGCTTGTGGTCGGCGATGACACCGGCGAGCGTGAGCGCGTCGTACGGCTTGAGGAAGCGGCAGTTCACGACCGTTACATCGATCCCCGATGGCGCGAGCGCGTTCGCGGCTTCGACCGAGGGAAGCACCATCGTACCGGTCGCCAGAATGGCGAAGTCACTCCCACGGCGCACCACCTCCCACGTCCCGTACGGCACCGGCTCGATCTCCGCCATGGCGGGCACAGCGTCGGGCGTGGTGTCGCGTGGATATCGCAGCGCGAACGGGCCGGCGTGCGAGACGGCGGTGCGCAGCAGGCCCAGCATCTCGCGTGCGTTCATGGGAGCCGCCACCGTCATCCCTGGAACCGCGAGCATGTAGGCAATGTCGTAGAGCCCCATGTGCGTGGGGCCATCTTCTCCGACGAGGCCCGCGCGATCCATGCAGAACACGACAGGCAGGTGCTGGATCGCCACGTCGTGGATGATGTTGTCGTAGGCCCGCTGGAGGAACGTGGAGTAGATCGCGACCACCGGCCGGAGGCCCTGCGTCGCGACGCCGGCCGCGAAGGTGACGGCGTGGCCCTCGGCAATGCCGACGTCGAAGAAACGGTCGGGATGCGCGCGGCTGAAGATGTTCGTTCCCGTCCCCGTCGGCATCGCCGCCGTGATCGCGACGACGTCGGTCCGCTCGGCGGCCAGCTCCGTCAGCCCCTTGCCGAACACCGCCGTGTACGCGGGGTTGGCGGACGACTGCTTGAGCTGCTTGCCGGTCGCGGGATCATGGCCCGGCGGAAGCGCGTGCCACTTCTCATCGTGCGCGCCGGCCGGGAATCCTTTTCCCTTCTGCGTGATGACATGCACGAGCCGCGGCGTCTCCAGGTCTCGAACCGCGGCCAGCGTGTCGACGAGCGCATCGAGGTCATGTCCGTCGATCGGGCCGAAGTAGCGAAAGCCGAGCTCCTCGAACAGCACGCCGGGGGTGAGAAACGCCTTGACCGATTCCTCCCACTTGCGAACGACCGAGCCGACCGCTGACAGCGGACCGGGAAGGTCGTCGACGATGTTGCCGATGGCGCTCCGCACGCGGTTGTAGATCGGATTCCGCTGCACGGAGCCGAGGTAGCGGGAGATGGCGCCGACGTTCGGCGCGATGGACATCTCGTTGTCGTTGAGCACGACGAGGATGTCCCGGTCCGACGCGCCCGCGTTGTTCAGCCCCTCATAGGACAAGCCGCAGGTGAGCGCACCGTCGCCGACGACGGCAACCACCTTGAACTTCTCGTCACGGATGTCGCGGGCGGTGGCCATGCCGAGCGCGGCCGAGATCGCGGTCGCGGCATGTCCCGCGCCGAACGTGTCGTACTCGCTTTCGGCTCGCTTGAGAAAGCCCGAGATCCCGCCTTCCTGCCGCAGCGTCTCCATGCGGTCCCTGCGACCGGTGAGGAGCTTGTGCGGGTAGCCCTGGTGTCCGACGTCCCAGACGAGCCGGTCGACGGGTGTGTCGAACACGTGGTGCAGTGCCACGGCGAGCTCGACGACGCCAAGCCCCGCGCCGATGTGACCGCCGGTGCGCGAGCACGTGTCGATGAGCTGCTCGCGAATCTCGGCCGCGAGGGTGCGCAGCTCATCGCGCGAGAGCGATTTCAGGTCAGCGGTGGACTCGAGGCGAGCAAGGATCGACATGGGTGACTTCACGCTGTGAGTGCGACGGGTCGTGCTCCTCGAAATCTAGTCTGTGGCTCGTTGGAACCGCATCCGGCAAGGTGTCGAAGGGATCGAGGGATCGACGGGAGCCAAGGGCCCCGACTTGCTGCGCTCGCCCCTTGATCCCTGGATCCCTTGATCCCCTGATCCCTTTCAGCTGAACCTCAACTCCGCCTGGAAACCGAAAACCTCGCCAGGTGCTCGAGCTCCGGCGTCAACAGATTCACCGCCTGCAGCGCCTCACACGCTTCGTCGGCGAGCTCACTCGCGCGGGCGATCGCGCCATCGACGCCGAGCACGGCTGGGTACGTGATCTTGCCGAGCGCGGCGTCGCGGCCAGCCGTTTTGCCGAGTTGCTCCGAGGTGGCGGTGGCGTCGAGCACGTCGTCGGCAATCTGGAAGGCCAGCCCCACCGATCCCCCATAACGGTCGAGCGCCGTCGCGCGTGAGCCGCTCGCGCCGGCGGCCGTCGCGCCAATGCGCACGGAGGCGGCGATGAGCGCGCCCGTTTTCGCGCGGTGAATGCGCTCCAGATCCGGGAGCGTCAGCGGCTTCCCCTCCCCCTCGAGATCCAGCAGCTGGCCTCCCACCATACCTCCCGCGCCGGACGCACGCATCAGCTCTCGAACGATGCCGCCGCACGCTTCCAGGGGCAACCCGAGCGCCTGTGCTCCCTCGAGCGCCGTCCGCGCCGCGAAGGGCACCATCGTGACACCGGCCACCGTCGCGACCGTCACGCCGTACACGCGATGCAGCGTGGGGCGCCCCCGTCGCACGCTGTCGTCGTCCATGCACGGCAGATCGTCGTGGACGAGCGAATAGGCATGGACGATCTCGACCGACGCGGCGAGGAGACTCGCGTCGCCCTTTCCGCCAGCGGCGCGATACACCGCCAGTACGAGCTGAGGACGCAATCGCTTTCCGCCGCCGAGCATGCTGTAGCGTACCGCGTCGGCGATCGGTGCCGGCACACCGGCGAGCCCTCGATCGCACACGCGCACCAGCGCTGCCTCGATTGTGCGGTGCGCCGCGGCGAGCGAAGGGGGGACGTCGTCAGCCGCCAAGCGGATCGAGCCGAAACGTCCCGTCGGGTTGCTCGAGCAGCTGCTGCACTCGTGCCTCGGCATGAGAGAGCTGATCGGACGCGCTTCGTATGCGCGCGACGCCTTCCTCGAAAAGGCTCAGCGCCTGATCGAGCGGGAGGTCGTTCCGCTCCAGCTCGGCGACGATGGCTTCGAGCCGCGTGAGATCGGAGGCGAAAGTCATAAGGGGTCGAGGGGGTCGGAGGGATCGGGGGGATCGAGGGGGCGGCGGATGGCCTTGTCGGCGCGCACCATCACCTCGCCATCGCGCACCAGCAGCGTGAATGGCTCGCCGATCGGGAACTCGTCGACCGACGACAGCGTGTGACCCTCCGCGTCGCGCGCGATCGAGTACCCGCGGGCGAGCGTCGACAGCGGGCTGAGCACATCGAGGCGCGCGGCGAGCATCTGCACCTGCGCGCGCCGCCGCTCGACGGTGCGCTGCGCGGTGCGGCCGACGTCGCGCCCGGCGCGCGCAAGCCGAGTCCGCGCGTTGTCGAGCGAGCGCCGAAGCGCCGCTCGCAAGGCAACGCTCGAGGCGAGGAGCGCATCGCGCATGTCATCGAGTACCGGAACGGCCGCCTCGGCCGCCGCCGACGGGGTTGCCGCGCGGAGGTCGGCGACGAGATCACACAGCGTGACGTCCACCTCGTGCCCGACCGCCGAGATGGTCGGGATGGGAGAGGCGGCGAGCGCGCGGGCGACGCGCTCGTCGTTGAACGCCCACAGGTCATCGCGCGCGCCGCCGCCGCGCCCCACGATGAGCGTGTCGCACTCCTGCCACCGCGAGGCGCGCGCGATGGCCGCGACGAGCTCTTCCACCGCGCCCTCGCCTTGAACCTTGGCCGGCACGACGACGAGCTCGACCGACGCACAGCGCCGCCGGACAACGGCGATGATGTCGCGCAACGCCGCGCCGTCCGGGCTGGTCACGATCGCTACGCGTCGCGGGTACCGGACGAGGTTGCGCTTGCGCTCGGGAGCGAGCAGGCCGTCCCGCTGAAGCCGAGCGATGGCGAGGTCGAGGGCTTTGCGCCACAGCCCGTCCCCCTCGGCCGCCATGCGCGTGACGACGAAGCGCATGTCGCCGCGCGAGGGATACACCGTCAACCGGCCGAAGGCCAGCACCTGCATGCCCTCGTCAGGCGGCGCGGGAATGCGATCCTGCTGCGAATTCCAGACGACGCACCGCACCTGCGCCGCCTCGTCGCGGAGGCAGAAATACCAGTGACCGTTGCGGTGCGCCTTGAAGTCGGTGACCTCCCCGCGAATCCAGAGGGGCACGAACGCGCCTTCGACGACTTCGCGCGCGAGGTTGGCGAGCGTGCTGACGCTGATCGCGAGCTGCTCGGGCGCCGGGCGCAGGCGCCCGGGTGCACCGGCCGTGCGGGTCGAGGATCGCTTGGGCGGAGTCGGCTCGCCGAACAGGGATGGTTCGGGCGAGCGGTCGTCGACCGGCGCGGTCACGCGTCCCCGCCGCTGCCTCACGCGTGCATGCGCTCCGCGGCGCGCAGCGTGTTGGAGAGCAGCATGGCGATCGTCATCGGGCCCACGCCCCCGGGCACGGGGGTGATCTTCGACGCGACCTTGCTCACGCCGGCGAAGTCCACGTCGCCGACGAGGGCGTAGCCCTTCTTCGCATTCGGATCATCCACGCGGTTGACGCCCACGTCGATCACGACCGCGCCCGGCTTCACCATGTCAGCGGTGACCATCTTCGGCCGGCCGATGGCGACGATGAGGATGTCGGCACGCTTCGCGTGGGCCGCGAGATCGGGGGTGCGGGAGTGACAGACGGTGACCGTCGCGTTGCCCCCGGGGGCGTTCTGCACGAGGAGCGACGCCATCGGCTTTCCGACGATGTTGCTGCGCCCCAGGATCACACAGTGCTTTCCCGCGGGGTCGACGGAGCTGCGGAGGAGCAGCTGAAGCACACCGGCCGGCGTGGCGGGGGAGAATCCGTCGCGCTCGCCGATGAACACCTTGCCGACGTTGATCGGATGAAAGCCGTCGACGTCCTTCTCGGGGCGGATGCGTCGAACGACCGCGTCCGCGTCGATCTGCTTCGGGACCGGCATCTGCACCAGAATGCCGTGGATGAGCGGATCGGCGTTGAGGACGTCGATCTGGGCGAGCAGCTCCTCCTGGGAGGTCGACGCGTCGAGGCGCATGGTGACGGAGTGCATCCCCGCCTCCTCGCACGCCTTGCCCTTCATCCGGACGTAGACGTGGCTCGCCGGGTCGTCGCCGACGAGAATCACGGCCAGTCCCGGGCGCACCCCACGCCCCCGCAGAACTGCGACCTGACGCGCTACCTCGGCCCGGATCGAGGCCGCGATCGCGGCGCCATCGATGACGTCAGCGGGCAAAGTCCACCGCACGTGTCTCGCGGATGACCACGACCTTGATCTGCCCGGGATATTGCAGCTCCGATTCGATGCGGCGGGCGATCTCCTCGGAGAGCGAGTTCATGCGGACATCGTCGACCTCATCGGGGCGCACGACGACGCGCACCTCGCGGCCGGCCTGAATGGCGAACACCTTCTCGACGCCCCGATAGCTCCCGGCGATCTTCTCGATGCCTTCGAGCCGCTTCACGTAGGTCTCGAAGGCCTCGCGCCGCGCACCCGGGCGGGAACCGGAGATCGCATCGGCGGCCTGGACGAGCACGGAGACCTCGCTCTCGTGAGGCACATCGTCGTGGTGAGCGGCGATGCAGTTCACGACCAGCGGATTCTCGCCGTACTTCGTCGCCACTTCGACCCCCAGCTGCACGTGCGTGCCCTCGTGCTCGTGCGTGAGCACCTTGCCGATGTCGTGCAGCAGCGCCCCGCGCCGTGCCATGACCGCGTCGAGGGCCAGCTCCTGCGCCATGATGCCGGCGAGATGCGCCACTTCCTTCGAGTGGAGCAGAATGTTTTGCCCGTAGCTGGTTCGATAGTGCATGCGGCCGACGAGCTTCACGAGCTCGGGGTGGAGCCCGTTTACCCCCGCCTCGTAGGCGGCCTGCTCTCCCATCTCCTGAATCGACTGCTCGACCTCCTTCCGCGACTTCGCGACGACCTCCTCGATGCGGCCCGGGTGGATGCGACCGTCGGCGACGAGCTTCTGAAGCGAGAGCCGCGCGATCTCGCGCCGCACGGGGTCGAAGCCGGAGACGACGACGGTGTCCGGCGTGTCATCGATGATGACGTCCACGCCAGTGGCCAGCTCGAATGCCCGAATGTTGCGCCCCTCACGGCCGATGATGCGCCCCTTCATTTCGTCGTTCGGCAGGGCGACGGAGGATACGGTGATCTCGGCGGTGTGATCGGCGGCCACCCGCTGCACCGCGAGCGCGACGATCTTCTTCGCCTCGCGCTCGGCGTTGCGACGGGCGCTCTCACGGATCTCACGCAAGCTGTTCGCGGCATCGGCGCGGGCCTGCTCCTCCATCCGTCCAATCAGCTCCGCCTTGGCCTGCTCGGCCGACATGCCCGCCAGGGCCTCCAGCCGGCGTCGCTCCTCGCTCAGCATCCGGTCGAGCTCGGCATCCCGCTCGGACACCGACTTCTCCTTCCGTCCCAGCTCGCTGGCGCGCCGCCCGATCTCCTTGTCGCGCTGCTCGAGGATGTCGAACTTGCGGTCCAGCGCGGTTTCTCGCTCCTGCACGCGCTTCTCCGCCCGCTCGATCTCCTCTCGCCGTCGCGCCGCCTCACCTTCCCAGGACTCGCGCAGCTTGATCGTCTCTTCCTTCCCGGCCACCACCGCCGACTTGCGAAGCGTATCGGCCTCGCGCTGGGCTTCGCCGAGGATCCGCTTGGCCGCGTCCTCCGCCCCGGTGCGCGCCGCGGCCTGCGCCTTTCGCTCGGCCGTGCGACCGGCCGCCCGGCCGACAAAGAAAAAGGCCGCGGAGGCGAGGATGACGAGCACGCCCAACGCGGCATAGATCGCGGTATCGGTCATGTATTTATGCTCCAACGCAGCGGTTACCCACTGCGGAGTCGGGAAGAACACCGTCGGGCCGGCCCAGTCCCTCTGACGCGAGCCGTTCGATCGAGCGCCGGCGAAGGGCGCGTGATGGAACGGCCTAACTACAAAGGGCGCTTGGGTCTACGCCAAACGCGGTGACTTCGGAGAAACTATGTGCCGGGCGCGCAAAAGGCAACGCGCGTCACTGCGCAGCCGTCTCCCCGCTCACACGCTTCGCCGGCGGGAGCCGGCGGCGGATCTCGGCGCTGAGCTGGTTCATCCCCTCGGCAATCTCCTCGGAGGCCGCGCGCGCAGTGAAGAGGTCGTCCGTGATCTGAAGCGCGGCCAGGATGGCGGCCTTGCGAGTCTCGGCGACGGCCCCGCTGTTCATGATCTCGCGGATCGCGCGATCGACGTGGTCGGCGACGGCGCGCGTGTGCTCGGGTGAGGAATCGCTGCGAATCGTGTACTCCTCGCCGACGATCGTCACGCGGACGCTGCTCTTGCGGCCGTTCATCGTGTGGCCCCCTTCTCCCCCTGCTGCCGCAGGAACCGGGTGCGGTCGAGGAGGTGCTTCACGCGATCCCGGGCCGCGTCGAGACGCGCGCGCAGCTCGGCGTTCTCTTTCTCGAGCGCGGCGGTGTGCCTGGAGCCCTTTGTCTGCGGCGTGGCAGACTCGAGCTCCTTCACACGCGCTTCGGCCGTCTGCGCGCGGCGGCGCCACGCCGCCATCTCCTCGCCGAGCTGCCCAATGAGGTGGGCCAGCTCGCGGAACGCGACCAGGTCAGGACGTTCGCTGTCGGACACCGAGCTCCTCCTCGAGCGCGCGCAGCAGCTTCTCCCTGCGACCAGAGACTTCCTTGTCGCGAAGGGTGCGCTCCGAATGGCGGAACGTCAACCGCCACGCCACGCTTCGCACCCCCGGCGTAAGCCCGGCGCCACGGAACTCATCGAACAGCGCCAGCCTCTCGAGCAGCTCACCGGCGTTCTTGCGGATGACCTCCTCCACCCGGGCCACGGGCATGTCGTTGGGCACCAGGAGCGCGAGATCGAACTCAGCGGCCGGGGTCACTGGCAGTGGGCGGAAGGGCGCGACGGAGCCCCGCGCTCGCGGTGCAGCCGGCATCTCTCCGGTGCCGTACGCCGACTGTCCCGCCGGCGCGACATCGTCCGACGCCACCACGTCGAGGGTGATCTCCACGCCGAACGCCGGGGAGGCCCACACCGGTGCGTCGAGCCGCACGCGCGTAACCGCGCCGATGCGTCGCCCGTCGAGCACGACACTCCAGAGGGAGTCCCCCTCCTCGGGCACGAGAGCGGTGTCACGGCGTGGGAACGCGGTCTCGAGAATCACCTCCGCGATCCCCTTCGCATCCCATTCGTCGAACGCCGCGGGCTTGGGCTCGGTGAAATGCGGTGGGCGGCGGGCGCCCATGATGAGCGCACCCACGCGGACCTCCTCGTGAGGCAGGCGGCCCGTGGAGGGCGCGAACGCAGCCCCGATCTCGAACAGCCGGATATTGCCCTGCATGTGAGCGAGGTTGTACTCGGCCCGCTTCGCCAGTGATTCGACGACGTGACGACGAAGAAAGGCCTCGTTCTCGGCGAGCGGGTTTCGCACACGCACGTAGTCCTCACCGCCGCTGACGAAGGGCATCGGGCGAACCTCGAACAGCCCGGCGCTCGCGAGGGCGTGCCGAAGCCGTGTCGCGACCAGCTCGATCGGGGCATCGGGGACATTCCCGATGCGATACGGGCGCAGCTCGCTCGGGAACGCGTCGTACCCGTGCAGTCGAGCCACTTCCTCGATGAGGTCGACTTCGTTGACCATGTCGACACGCCAGGACGGCGGAACCACCTGGAGCTCCTGGTCGCCGTGAAGCATCTCGGTACCCGGCACCAGCTCGACCACGAATCCGATCGAGCGAAGGAGCGCCGTCGCCTCCTGCGCGCTGATCGGAGCGCCCAGCAGCTTCGCGATGCGCGCGACGCGCAGTCGCAGCGGCGGCTGCATACGCGGCTGCGGGTAGAGATCGACATCCTCCTCCGCGGTACCGCCAGCGACGTGCGTGATGAGCGCGACCGCGTGCGCGAGCCAGAACGGGGTCCATTCGATGTCGACACCACGCTCGAATCGATGACTCGCATCGGTCGACATCCCGAGTGCCCGCCGAGCGGCGCGGGTTTTCGCCGGATCGAAGTTCGCGACCTCGAGGAAGATGTCGGTGGTATCGTCGGTCACCTCGCTGTCACGGCCACCCATGATCCCGGCGAGCGCCTGCGCGCGCTCGCCGTCGGCGATGACGGTGATCGACGGGTCGAGCGCACGCTCGACACCGTCGAGTGTCACGACGCGCTCTCCGGAGCGAGCGCGCCTCACGATCACGGCGTTTCCGGCGAGCTTGGCGACGTCGAATGCGTGCATTGGCTGACCAAAGCCGTGCAGCATGAAGTTGGTCGCATCGACCACGTTATTGATCGGACGCCCGCCGACCGCCGTGATCCGGTCGGCCAGCCACCGCGGGCTCGGCGCGATCTTCACTCCGCGAATGACCACGCCGCAGTATCGCGGTGAGCCGTCCGCATCCTCGAGCACGACGCGGACGGTGCCTGTCTGCCCCTCGGTCGCGCCGCGATGTTGCGGGCGGTCGGGCATCGTTCGCACCGCGTCGATCAGCGACACGGTTGCCTCGCTCTCGTCGCCCACCAGACTCGACACGGCGTCCGCGATGGCGCCCGCGTCGAGACGCTCCCCGGAAATGGCCGTCGGCAGCTCATCGAGGAGCCGACGCGTCATCGCCTCCTGCTCGGGGGTAGGCTCTCCGATAAAGTCACGTGCGCCAGTCAGGACGAGTGGCCGAATGTCCTTACCCAGCGCGGCGGCGATCTCGCGTGCGACGCCGAGGTGCGAGAGCAGGTCGGCGCGATTCGGCGTGACGTCGAGCACGAGCCGCGTGTCGCCGACCGGAAGCGCCTCGAGGAACGGCGTTCCCGGCGCCGCGTCGAGGTCGAGCTCCAGAATGCCTTGGTGGTCCTCGCCCAGCCCCAACTCGCGCGCCGAGCAGAGCATCCCCGCGCTCACCGAGCCGCGAATCTTCCGGCGCTCGATCTTCATCCCGTTTGGCATCGTCGTGCCCACGGGCGCGAAGGGATAGAGCTTTCCCGCCCGCACGTTCGGCGCGCCGCACACGACATCCACCAGCTCGCCGGTACCGGCGTCGACTTTCGTCGCGCTCAGGTGATCGGAGCCCGGAATCGGCGCGCACTCGACGACGCGCCCGATGACGATCGGCGCCAGGTCGGCGCGCAGCGGCAGCACCTCGTCGACGGTGACGACGCGCTGGGTGAGCAGATCGCGCAGCGCGCGCGGGTCGAGGTCGAAATCGACGAAGCTCTTCAGCCAGGCGTACGAGACGTTCATGGCGCCAGCTGCTCCAGGAATCGAACATCGGAGTCGTACAGCAGGCGGATGTCGGGAATGCCCCAGCGGCTCAGCGCGACACGTGCCGGTCCCATCCCGAACGCCCACCCCGTGTATTGCTCGCTGTCCACGCCGCAGGCGTCGAGCACGGCCGGGTGCACCATGCCGGAGCCGAGGATCTCGACCCAGCCGGTGTGCTTGCACGTGGGACAGCCCGAGCCCCCACACACACCGCACTGCACGTCGAGCTCGGCAGACGGCTCGGTGAAGGGGAAGAAGCTCGGTCGAAAGCGGGTTGGCCGGCGTCCGAAGAACCGATTCACGAAGTGCACGAGCGTGGCCTTGAGATCCACGAAGCCGATGCCCTCATCGACCGCGAGCCCCTCGATCTGCGAGAACATCGGGGCGTGCGAGGGATCGAAGAAGTCGCGGCGGTACACGTTGCCTGGCACGAGCACGCGCACCGGCGGCGGGTAGGTCTGGAGGGTGCGGATCTGCACCGGCGACGTGTGCGTGCGGAGCAACGTGTCATCGGTGAGGTAGAGCGTGTCGTGCGCATCCATCGCCGGGTGATTGGGCGGAAAGTTCAGCGCACCGAAGTTGTACCACTCCGTCTCGGCTTCCGGGCCAACGGCGATCGTGAACCCCAGCTCCCGGAAGATGTCGCGAATCTCGTCGATCACGACCGTGACCGGGTGAATCGCGCCGCGCCAGGTGCGGCGGGCAGGCATCGTGAGATCGAGCCGCGGCTCGGCGGGAGCGGCGCTGTGCAGCTCCGCCTCGCGTGCGGCGAGCGCGGCCTCGATCGCCTCCTTGGCGCGATTGACCGCGGCGCCCGCCTCACGGCGAGCGTCGGGGGCGAGCGAGGGGAGCCTCTTCATCAGCTCGGTGAGGCGGCCGCTCTTCCGGCCCGCCAAAGCGGTACGAGCGGCCGCGAGCTCGTCGGCCGACGACGCGCGCGCGATGAGGTCTCGGCCGTCGCGCTCGAGTGAACGGGCTGCGTCCAGCAGTTCGTCCAGCGTCACGTTCGCGTGAGGGTGCGGGTGAAACGGAACGGGCGACGGCGGCGCCTTCCGAGGAGTGCGCGGCCGTCGCCCGTGTCGAGCATCGCCCCGGAGGGGCGGCGACTCAAGCCGCGTTCAGCGCGGACCGCGCCTTGTCGGCGAGTTCGCCAAACGCCTGCGGATCGCGCACGGCGAGGTCGGCCAGGATCTTCCGGTCCACCTCGATGCCCGCCTTCCGCAGTCCACTGATCAGCGCGTTGTAGCTCATCTCGTGCTGCCGGGCGGCGGCGTTGATGCGCACGATCCAGAGCCGGCGGAAATCGCGCTTCTTGTTCTTCCGGTCGCGGTAGGCGTAGCGCCAACCGCGCTCGACGGTCTCCTTGGCCGCCTTCCACAGCTTGCTGCGGCCCCCGAAGGCGCCGCGAGCGGCCTTCATCACCTGCTTCTTGCGCTTCAAGCGCGCGACGTTCGATCTGACGCGAGGCATGTGATGGTCTCCTTACGCCAACAGGAGGCGCTTGATGTTCTTCGCCTCGCCGCGGGTGCTGATGATGCCGGGGCGACGAAGGCGACGTTTCCGCTTCGCGCTCTTCTTCGTGAGGATGTGACTCTTGTTCGCCTTGAAGCGCTTCACCTTTCCGGAGCCGGTGACCTTGAACCGCTTCACGGCACCGCGGTGGGTTTTCATCTTCGGCATGCGATTACACTCGTTATGGTCGAGCCGCTATTTCGGCGCGAGGATCATGGTCATGTTCTTCCCTTCCAGCTTCGCGTCGGTCTCGATCTTCCCGATGTCGGCCAGCTCGGTGGCGACGCGGTCGAGCACTTCCTTTCCCAGCTCGGGGTGGGCCACCTGACGGCCACGGAACATCATCGTGACCTTCACCTTGTTGCCCTCCTCGATGAACCGCCGCGCGTGCCGCGTCTTCGTGTCGAAGTCGTGGTCGTCGATGCCCGGGCGGTACTTCACTTCCTTGAGCAGAATGACGTGCTGCTTCTTCTTGGCCAGGCGCGCCTGCTTCGCCTGCTCGAACTTGAACTTCCCGTAATCCATGATCCGAACGACGGGCGGGCGCGCCGTGGGGGCCACTTCGACGAGATCCAACCCCTCTTCCTGAGCCCTGGCGAGCGCGACATCCACGTCGAGAATGCCGAGCTGCGAGCCATCTGGAGCGATCACGCGCACCGGGCTGATGCGAATTTGCCGATTGACGCGGACTCGCTTGGTACTGTCCTGAATGGTTGGTGCTCCTCCCAAAGTAGGAAAACGAAATCGCGGACCCCTCTTGGAGTCCGCGATGGGAACACCTGCCCCGATCACGGAGGCGCGTGTCTCACACAGGAACTCCTACAGCACGCCCGCCTGAGCGGGGCCGAAGGGTGAGGGCGGGGTGCCGCCCTGCTTAGCTAGTTGTCGGGGCGAAACTTAGCGACCCAGGGCGAGTTGGTCAACGCGTGGTAAATGGGTCAGGGGCCAAGGGCCAAGGGCCGAACACCGAGGGTCAGGGCGCGGAGAGATCACCGCTCCCGGCGCTTCACCCGCCCCCTGGCCCCTGGCCCTTGGCCCCCGACCCTAGCCCGTAGGCCTTTCCGTCATGCACGACCTTGCCCCAGGCCGTAAAGGCATCGTGCTCGAACACGACCAGCCAGTGCTCGGCGGCCGCGCGCGCGAGGTATGTGCGCTTCGTCTCGAGGGTCACCAGCGGCTCCACGTCGTAGCCCATGATCCATGGGAGCGGAAGATGCGCCGCGGTGGGGACGAGGTCGCCGAAATAGAAGGCCGCCTCGCCGCGGGACTCGAGGAGCACGCTCTGATGGTGGGGCGTGTGTCCGGGGGTTCGAACGACGCGAATGCCGGGGGCGACTTCACGGTCGCCGTCGACGAGATCGAGGAGCCCCGCCTCACGAACCGGCTCGAAGTTGTGCGGAAAGTAGCTGGCCGCCGTTCGCTCGTTGGCATGGGTCGCCCACTCGTACTCGCCCCGCTGAACGAGGTAGCGCGCCTTGGGGAAGGTGGGGACGATGCGGCCAGCGGCGTCGCGGTACGTGTTTCCGCCGGCGTGATCGAAGTGGAGGTGCGTGTCGATCATGAGCACGACATCCTCGGGTCGGAAGCCTAACGACCTCAATCCGTCCTCGAGGAGGGTGCGGCCCTCGGCACCCCGGTTCTCGATGCCGTAGATGTCGGTGAACTTCTCGTTCTCCTTGTTCCCGGCGCCGTTGTCGATCAGCACGAGGCCGATGTCGTGCTCGACGAGCAGGCAGCGCATGCCGAGGGGAATGCGGTTGCGCGCGTCGGCGGGAATGCGGCGCTCCCAGAGCGGCTTGGGCACCACACCGAACATCGCGCCGCCGTCGAGCGCCTGGCCGCCGGCTTGTAGCGCGTGAACCGTCCAGGCTCCCACGGTCGTGGTTTGAACCAACGGCTGTGGAACCGTCACGCGGTCGTGTCTCGATCCACAGGGCGCGGCATCGCGCTCCGCCGGCGTCTGCGCGTGCGCACCAACATGCGCCCCAGCAGTGCCTCCAGGTCTGGCCAGCAGTGGCACTCGCGCGAGCGGGCATCGCGAAGGAGTCGAACCAGGATTTCCGCCGTCGCTTCGGCGTCGCCGCCGGCGCGATGCCGCGCCCTGTTGCTCACGCCATAGTGCATCGCGAGATAGTCCAGTCGTCGCGACCGCAGTTGCGGCAGCAGCTTCCGGGCGAGACGCACGGTGCACAGACGCCGGCCCTCCAGCTGGCGCCCGGTCGCGCGCTCGATCTCCGTCGTCACGAACCGCCAGTCGAATTGCGCGTTGTGGGCGACGAAGATCGCGCCATCCATCGCCCGCACGACGTCGTCGCAGATGTCGCGGAAGCGCGGCGCGTCCTTCACCATCGACCACGTGATGTTGGTGAGTCGCGTGACCCAGGGCGGGATCGGCCGCTCCGGGTTGACCAGCGTCTCGAACGTCTCGGCGACCACTCCGCCGCGAACGGCAACGACGGCGATCTCGGTGATGCGATCGCCCGCCCAAGCGCGCGTGCCCGTGGTCTCGACATCGACGACGGCGTAGTCGAGCGACAGCAGATCGGGATGGACGCCGCGCGGCTCGTCGCGCCGCGAGGGAGCGAAGGGCGCGTACCCCGCCGGAGCGCGGTCCGCGAGTCGCCACCGTCCGTCGAGATCGCGCACGAACTCATTGCAGTCGCCGAGCAGTGCCTGCGCCATGTGCTCGGCGACGGCGCGCGGCGCGCCGGGAATCTGGCAGACGTGCTCGATCAGCGGCACGGGCTCAGCGGGCCCGGCGGAGAGGAAGTCACGCGCTCGCGACGCGAGGAATGTTTGCGCGGGCCTCAGCGTGACACCGGTAGCCGAGCCCGAGGGCCACGCGCCGCTGCGGGAATAGCCAGGGGCCCCCGACCCACCCCCTGGCCCGTGGCCCTTGGCCCGTGGCCCTGGGGTCACGTCCACGGATCGTCCCGCGAGATCGGCAAGGTCATGCACCGCGGCCCGCCGCCGCCGCGCACGAGCTCCCCGCCCTCGAACGTGATCGCGGCTCGCTCGCCCTCGCGCACCGGCGCGTCGCCCGCCAGAAAGTCGCCGGCGGTAATGATCCGGAATCCCATCTTCTCCAGCTCCTTCAGCGTCGCATCGTTGCGACCGTACGACGTGACGACGCCCGGCCGCATCGCACAGAAGTTACATCCGGACGACCACTGCTCGCGCTCCTGGTAGATGCGGCGCTCACCGCCGCAGAAGATCGGCTCGAGCGGAAGGTCCACCGCCTGCAGCGCCGTGAACACGTTCGGCATCTCGCGCATCTGTGCCTGGCCCTTGCGGCGGTGCAGCACCGCCAATCGTTCCGGCCCCACGAAGTGCGGCGGATACACGACGCACAGCTCGTGATCCACCTGCGTGAAGATCATGTCGAGGTGAATCGCCGTGTTCTCCTTCGGCATGACGACGATGATCACGTCCTCGATGGGCGTATGCGCGAACAGCAGCGCCGTGAGGTGGTCGATGGCCGCCGGGCTCGAACGCTCGCTGAAGCCGATCATGACCAGGTCGCGCCGCAGCGGATGGACGTCACCGCCCTCGAGCGTGTAGTTGAGGCGTCGCTCCACCGAGCCATCGTACAGCAGGCCCTTGTTGGCGAGCTGCGGATGGTGAAGGAAGAGCGCCTTCATGATCAGCTCCTCCGACCACCGTGCGCCGTAGCGCATCGACCCGATCATCACGTGCTGTCCGATCGCCATCGCGACGTCGCGCGTGAAGTAGAGATTCGGAAGCGGCGGGAGCTCGTAGCCCCACTCGTTGAGCGTGAGGGCGAGCGGGCCTTGCTGCTCCTCTTTCCCCTCGATCAGCATGCGCACGATGGTCTCCGGGGATTCCTCCCCGAGCGTGCGCGCGAGTGGGGTGGAAGGGACGACGTCCATCGTCTCCTGGATCAGCAGCTTGCGGACGGCGTCGCTCTGGACGACCTCGGCCAGCAGGTCGCGCACGTAATGAACCTGGGCGAACCGCTCGAGGATGGCGACGAAACGCCGGTGCTCGCGCTGCGCGATCTCGACGTCGATGATGTCGTCGTAGAGGTAGTCTTCGCGCGTGGAGGGCGTAACGGCGAGCAGCTCCGGTCCGGGCGTGTGCACCAGGACGGAGCGCAGCCGGCCGATTTCGGAGGTGACGTGAACCGGCATGTTACCGAAAGGTGCTCAGGGTGCTCGGGGTGCTCAAGGTGCGCGGCTGACTAAGGTGCTCGAAGTGCTCGAGGTGCTCGAGGTTCTCGAGGCAAGGGCAGTCCCCTCGAGCACCTAGAGCACTTCGAGCACCTTTCTTTTTCGAGCCCCCGTTTCCCGTTCCGGGCCAGGGCGATTAGCTTTGTGAAGGAATTCACAAGCCCCTTCCGTGAAACGGATCGCCGAATCCACTGTCCGCCGACTGTCGCTTTATCTCCGCTTCCTCGAGGACTTCGAGGAGCGAGGCTTGGCGACCATCTCCAGCGATGAGCTCGCCGCTCGCGGCGGCACCACCTCCGCTCAGGTGCGGAAGGACCTCTCGTTCTTCGGCTCGTTCGGCAAGCGCGGCCTCGGCTACGCCGTCCCGGAGCTCGCGTCGCGACTCCGCGACATCCTCGGCCTCGGCCGCGAGTGGCGCGTCATCATCATCGGCGCCGGCAAGATCGGGAGCGCGCTCGCGCAGTATCGCGGATTCACCCAGCGAGGGTTCCACGTCGTGGGCGTGTACGACAGCGACCCGGCGAAGATCGGCAAGCGCATCGACGGCTTCTCCGTTCGGGATCTCGCGACGCTCGAGCGGGACATGGCGCGGGAGGACGTCGACATCGCGGTCCTGACCGTGCCCGCCGAGGCGGCGCAGCAGGTCGTGACGCGGGTCGTCAAGGCGGGGATAGGCGCCGTCATGAACTTCGCTCCCGTGCAGCTCCAGGTCCCCGACCATATCGCGCTCAAGAACGTGAATATGGCGATGGAGCTGGAGGGGCTGTCGTTCGCGTTGGCCAATCGAACGGGACTGGACGAGTGAAGATTCCGAGGCGCTGGAAAAAGCGCTAAGGGCGCTGGGGTAGCGCTGGGGGTTCTCAGCGCCGCTCCAGCGCCCTTAGCGCTTTTCCAGCGCTTCCGCTGTTCTTCCCAGCGCCGCAAACTGCTCCGGCGTGAGCGTCTCCGGACGCGCCTCGGGGTCGACGCCCGCACCGGCCAGCAACTCCTCGGCCCGCTGAGCGGGCACGGACAGCAGTGAGCGCACCACGCGCCGCATCTGCTTCCGCCGCATCCCGAAGGCCTGCTGCACGAAGACGCGGAAGCGCTCCTCCTCATCAGGCGTTATCGCGGGGTCTGCGCGCGGGGTGATTCGCACCACCGCGGATTCGACCGACGGCGGCGGCGAAAACGCGCCCGGGGCCACGCGAAAGAGCGTCTCGGCAGACGCGAGCGCGCGCACGTTCACGGTCAGCGCGCCGTAGGCCTTCGTGCCCGGTGACGCCGAGAGCCGATCTGCCACCTCCTTCTGCACGAGATACACGGCGCGCGAGGGCCGCGGCGGATGAAGCGCGTGAAAGAGGATTGGAGTGGTGATGTAATACGGGACGTTCCCGACCAGCGCGAAGTCGCCCCCGGCGAGGACGCCCAGATTGGTCTCGAGCACGTCACGCTCGACGACGTCGAGTCGCGGCTCGCCCGCGTACCGCTCGCGGAGCCGGGCCGCCAGCATACGATCGACCTCGATGGCGATCACCCGCCCAGCCCGTGCGAGCAGCTGCTCGGTGAGCGCGCCGCGCCCGGGGCCGATCTCGACCACCGTCTCATCAGGCGCGAGCGCGAGGGCGTCGGCGATGCGCGCGAGAATCCGCGGATCGCTGAGGAAGTGCTGGCCGAGGCTCTTTCGCACCGGGGGAAAGGCACGGGCATTGCCTTTCGCCCTGGTCATTTACGGTCCTGGAGCCCGCGCATGCGTCTACCCTGGCAGCCCAAGCAACCTCCCCTCGCGCTTCGCATCGCCCGCACGCTGGAGCGTCGCGGCGTGGGCATCGCCGGGCTTGCCGTCGAGACGCACGGAAAGCGCGCGACGCTGCGCGGCGTGGTCACGAGCGACCTCGCGCATGACCGCGCCATCGAGATCGCCCGCACGGTGGACGGCGTGGAGAGCATCGATGACCTCCTGTCCGTCGTCGACCCGACGACCGTACGGCCGCGCCGGGTGGTTCGCCACGAGGACTGCACCGCGGTGTACGTCACGCGCCCCGGCGACACCCTGCCGCGCATCGCCGAGCGTGTGCTGGGCGAGCGGAGGCGGTGGCGCGAGATACGAGACGCGAATCGCGGCGTGGTCGGTACGGGCGCGCTCGCGCCGGGATTGCGATTGAAGATTCCTTGACGCCAAACGAGGAACGAGGACTGAGGAGAGAGGAAATCAACAGCGTGACCTCGTCTGCACTCGGTTCCTCACTCCTCGGTGCTCCTTCCTCATTCAGTTTGTCCCGATCATTCAGCTTCTCACCAGCACCATGGTGAGATCATCTCGTCTCACCGCTCCAGCCGTGTGGGCCTCGACCGTCGCGAGCACCTGATCGAGGATCGCCGTCGGGGGTTCCTTCCGATGCGCCAGGATCACGTCGATGATCCGCTGCTCGCCCAGCCGTACGTCCTGGCGGTCGCGTGCGTCGCTCACGCCATCGGTGAAGAGCACGAGCAGGTCGTTGGTGCGTGTCCATCGCACCGTGCGCGCCGCCGGCGGCTCGTCCACCATCCCGAGCGGAGGGTCGAGGGCGGACAGGCGTCGCATCGTCCCCTCGGTCGTGATGATGTACGCGTGCGGGTGACCCGTATTCGCGTAGCGAAGTGTCCCCTTCTCGCGGTCGATCACGCCGTAGAACGCCGAGATGAACATCTCGGTCGACTCGAGCTCTTCGGTGAGCGAGGCGAGGAGCGCGTTGAGCACCTCGCCCGGATCGTTCGACGTCTGTGCGTGAATGGCGGTCGCGCTCATCGCCAGCGCCATGATGAGCGCCGCCCGATAGCCGTGGCTCGAGACGTCGGCGATCATCACGCCGGTCCGTCCCGCCCCGAGCCGAAAGAGATTGTAGAAATCGCCGCCGACGCTTTCGGCCGGGACGACGCGCGCCGCCACGATCGCGTCGGGCGCGACGATCTCCGCTCGCGGGAGCAGCCGCATCTGGAGATCGTGCGCCAGCTCCATCTCGTGGACGAGCCGCTGCTGCGTGAGCGACTCGCGCACCAGCCGCGCGTTCTGAATGGCGGACCCGATCTGCGTGGCGATGGCGGTGATGAGCTTCTGGTCGCCGGCGGTGAAGGGCTGCTTCGTGGCGCGGTCGGAGAGGTTGACGACGCCTAACGGCTGCATGACGCCGGCCGGCGGGGTCCACATGATCGGCACGGACAGCATGGTGCCGCGCCGGTACGGTTGCTCCTGGGGACAGGGGCTGGCCGCGCCCTCGACGATGATGGCCCGACGCTCGCGGAACACCTGCGCCGACACGCTGCACTCGTCGCCGATGGGAATGGCGGGGACGGTGACGCCTCCGACTCCGAGCGAGGTGACCGGCTGCAGCACGTCGCGCTCGGGATCGTGAACGAGGATCGAGGCGCGCCGCGCGCCCACCGTCTCCGAGATCT
Source organism: Gemmatimonadaceae bacterium (assembly GCA_036556765.1). GTDB lineage: Bacteria > Gemmatimonadota > Gemmatimonadetes > Gemmatimonadales > Gemmatimonadaceae > JAICNG01. The sequence continues at coordinate 20,377 of DATBIU010000208.1, forward strand.
CCTTCAGAATGAGCCCGGCCGCGGCCTCCAGCGATACCGTGCGGCCGAGGATCTCACTGATGGTATAGAGTAGGTTGATCTCCTCGTAGCGCTCGGCCAGCTCGCTCGCGGCGTGCTCGACCTCGAGCGACGCCTGTAGCGAGTGGCTGACGACGGGGAGGAGGAACTTGACGAAGACGTCGAGCGGCGGGTCGGGACGCGAGCACGGCCCAACGACCAGCCACGCTCGGCGGGCTCCGGGAATCGGCTGCACGATGACAACGCCCGCCGGTGAATCGACACGTCCCGCTGGCCCGTCGAAGGGAGGCGCCCACGTCGCCAGCACCGAGGCATCGCGTGAGACGCTGTCGAGTCGTGGTGGCCCGGCGGACTCGCGGGTCCAGAGGGCGGCGTCGCACCCCGTGGCCGACGTGAACGCCCGCAAGACCTCGAGCAGGTCGCTCACGAGCGCCGCAGCGTCATCCGGATGACGTTGCCCCGGTCATCGAAGCGCTCCACCGAGTCCATGAGGCGGCGCATGAGGAACAGACCGCGGCCGTCCTCGCGCAGCAGGTTCTCGGGGCTCGTCGGATCGATCTCCGACGTCTCGAGGTCGAAGCCGGCGCCTTCATCGGACACTTCGACGACGAGCCGCTCGCGATCCACCTCCGCGCGAACGTGCACGTGGCGATCGGGATGCTCGCCGTTGCCGTAGAGGATCGCGTTCGACAGCGCCTCGGTGAGCGCGACCGGGACGTTCAGCGCCAGCTGGCGCGGCCCGTACGAGAGCTGCGCGCATTGCCGCGTGACCATCGCGACAATGTCCTCGATGTAGCGGACGTCGCTGGGGATATCGAGCTCGATCGCCAGGCGAACGCGTTCGACGGAGAGTGACTCTTCGCCCGGCACCGGCACACTGGCGTTCTCTTCGACCCGCTGTACCCGCGCCGGGGTCGAGGACATCGCGTCCCGACGGCGGGCCGCGCCGCCACGACCGCCGTGCGCCTCGCCCCGCACGCTAGAAGCTCTCGAGGGCGCGCTCGCGCGTGTCGGCGATCTGAAAGAGCGTGTCCAGCTTGGTGAGCTCGAAAAGCGTCTTGAGGTCGTCGTTCAGGTTGGCGAGGCGAAGCTCCCCGCCCTGCTCCCGGATCTTCTTGGACAGGGAAACGAGAACTCCCAGCCCGGAGCTGTCGATGTAGCCGGTCTGGCTGAAGTCGATCAGGAACTTTCGCTCCCCCTTCTCCAGCTCGTCGAGGACCTTTTGCTTCAACTCCTGCCGGTTGCCGACGATGAGCTGCCCCTCCACGTCCACCACGACGACTTCGGCCTGCTTCCTGATCGAGAAGCTCATGTGTGGTTCTCCAGAAGGATCACGTCTGAATCAGCCGTCACCGGCCGCGGCCTGCAACGCGGTGATGGCGGCAACATTGATAATGTCATCGGCCGACGCGCCGCGCGAGAGATCGGAGCAGGGACGCGCCAGCCCTTGCAGGATGGGACCGACGGCGCTCGCACCAGCGAGCCGTTCGACGAGCTTGTAGCCGATGTTCCCGGCGTCCAACGAAGGAAAGATGAGGACGTTCGCGCGCCCAGCGACGGAGCTGCCCGGAGCCTTGCGCATGCCCACCGCTGGGATGAGTGCTGCATCACTCTGCAATTCTCCGTCCACCGCCAGGCCCGGATCCCTGCGGCGCACCTCGGCCAGCGCGTCGCGCATCTTTTCCACAGTCGGGCCCGTGCCGCTTCCCCGGGTGCTGAACGACAGGAGCGCCACCCGCGGCTCGTCCCCGACAATACGCCGACGGTCACGCGCCGCCGCCAGCGCGATATCCGCGATCTGCGGTACGGTCGGATCGGGGACCACCGCACAATCGGCGAAGGTCAGCACCTCGGGCGACGCGTCGCGAAACGGGGGGACCGTCATGTAGAAGGCGCTCGAGACGGTGCTCACCCCGGGCGCTGGCCCCACCGTCCAGAGCGCCGCCCGAAGCACGTCGGCGGTAGTCGTCGCGGCGCCCGCGACGCACCCATCGGCTTCGCCGAGTGCGAGCAGACCGTCGGCGAAGTACACCGGGTCACGCGAGAGCGCCGTCGCGCGGGCCGGCTCCAGTCCCCTGGACTGCCGCCTGACGAGCAGATGCTCCGCGATGCGGGCCGCGCGCGCGTCGCGAGACGGGTCAACGACCGGGATGCCGAGGGCGCGCGCATCGCCGTGGGACTCGGGCCGGTTCGGATCGAGAATGAGGATGGGTGCGACGATCCGCTCGCGGTGGAGGGCGCGCACCGCCTCGAGCGTTCGTGCATCCCACGACTCCGGGAATGCGATGCGCATCGGCGTCGCGGACGCGCGGCGCCGGACGCCGTCGAGGAAGGTCACTTCCGGGCGAATCGCGCGCGGAGAGCGGCCTCGACGGTCGGGTGGACCAGGTCGGACGTCGCTCCGCCGAATCGCGCCACCTCACGCACGAGACTCGAGCTCACGAACGTGAGATCGATCGACGGCACCATGAACAGCGTCTCCAACGCGGGGTGGAGATGGCGATTCATGAGCGCCATCTGATACTCGTACTCGAAGTCACTCACCGCGCGAAGCCCGCGAATGGCGACGGTCGCACCGACGTTGCGCGCGAAGTCGACGAGCAGTCCTTCGAACTCGCGGATCTCGATTCGCGGATCATCGCCGACCGCGGCGCGAATGAAGTGCTTTCGCTCATCGATCGTGAACAGCGGCTGCTTGGCGACGTTGATCGCGAGGGCGACGATGAGCTTGTCGACGAACCCGAGGCTCCGTCGGATGAGATCCTCGTGACCGCGGGTGATCGGGTCGAACGATCCGGCGTAGAGGGCGATGCGGGGCATGGGGCAGGAGTTTGGCTTCTCCCCGGGTGAGGCGCAACACCTCGAGGGAGAACCCGAAGACGTCAGGTTTCAGACGTCAGGTTTCAGGGAGCAGAAGACGGCAACGGCCGCGCGGCTGAGGTTTCTGACACCTGATACCTGACGTCTGACTCCTGACGTCTTCGGGTGTCGCCCCTAGACCCGGTAGAACGTGATGCCCGTGTCGCCGTATCGCCGCATTTCGCCTCCCGCCGGCATCATCTCCTTGACCCCATGCTCGACCCCCAGCACCCGCGCGAACGGCGTGTCCAGCCATCGCTCCGCCACGCGCGCCGCGAGGCGCAGACCGTACGGGGGATCGGCGAAGGCAACGTCGTACGCGTCGGCGGCGAGTCGCGCGATGAACTTGAGCGCGTCCCCGCGCACGATGCGGGCGGTGTCCCCTGCTCCGAGCTTCTCGATGTTGGCGCTCAGCGCCGCGAGGCTCCGCGCCGCGAGCTCGACGAAGTCGCAATGCTCGGCGCCGCGCGAGAGTGCCTCGAGGCCGAGCGCGCCGGAGCCGGCGAAGAGGTCGAGCACCCGCGCGCCGGGCAGCTCGGGGTGCACGATGCTCATCCACGCTTCGCGCACGCGATCGGCGGTGGGGCGAACGCGATCATCCGCCGGTGCCTTGATCGTGTGCCCGCGCCAGCGGCCGGCGACTATCCGCATCGCTCACTCTGTCCTGGTACTGGCGGGCGGCGGAGCCGCGGTGTTACACGTGCCGCCGAACGTCCGCGAGCTTCGCCTGAAGTCGCGGCTGGCCATTCCAGTCGTCCCGCTCGAGCCGGAAGGCCACATCCATCACGCCCCAGTTCTCGAGCTCCGGGATGAGCGATCCCATCCCCCAGCCGATGGCGTCGATGTACTTGTCTTCGTGGTTGAGCCACAGCTTCAAGTGCCCCTGCCCCACGAGGCGCGGTGTGGCGCCGAGGCGGGCACCGGTAATCGCGAACACCGGAGAGGCGTTGCCGATGCCGTGCGGCTCGAAATGTCGAAGCAGCGTCTCGAGGTCGCCGCTGAGGGCGCTCAGCGGGACGACGACGTCCACTCGCACCTCAGGCACGAGGTCGTCGATGGTCAACCGCTCGTGCGCGACGGCATCGAACCGCTGCTCGAACTCCTCGAGGCGTGACCGTTCGATCGTGAGCCCCGCCGCGCTGCGGTGGCCACCGAACCGCAGAAACAGATCGCGACACGCGACGAGCCCCGCGTGCAGGTCGAACGCCGGTATCGAGCGGCCCGAGCCTTTGCCCTCACCGCCATCGAGCGACACCATCACCACCGGCCGGCACGTTTCCTCGACGATCCGCGACGCGACGATGCCGATCACTCCCGGGTGCCATCCTTCCTGGGAAAGCACGAGCCCCCAGCGCGCATCGAGGTCGGTCTGCTCGAGCTTCTTGCGCGCATCGGCGAGCGTGGCGCGATCCACCTGCTGGCGCTGCTGGTTCAGCTCCTCCAGCTCGCGCGCGATGACGTTCGCCTCGTGCTCGTCCTCGGTGGTGAGCAGCTGCACGCCGCGCAGCGCATGCCCCAGCCGGCCGGCGGCGTTGAGTCGCGGCGCGAGCGTGAAGCCGACGCGACCCGCCGTCAGCGGCTTTCCAGCCAATCCGACGGCGCGAATGAGCGCGCGCAGGCCGAGCGTCGGGGAGTTCGCCATCAGACGCAGCCCGTAGCGCGCGAAGATGCGGTTCTCCCCGCGCAGCGGAGCGACATCGGCGATGGTCGCCATCGCGACCAGATCCAGCATGCTCAGCACGACGTTCTCGTCGCCGCCTAACCGCTTCATCAGGGCGAGCGCGATCTTGAACGCGATGCCGGCCGCCGCCAGATCCTTGTCCGGGTAGTCGCACCCCGTCTGCCTTGGGTTGATGACCGCCAGGCAGTCCGGCAGCGGCCCGCCGGGGAGGTGATGGTCGCTCACGATCACGTCGATCCCTTCCGCGCAGGCCGTGGCGACGGTCTCGCGGGCACTGGTGCCGCAATCGCAGGTGACGATGATGCTCGCCTTCTCGGCGATCGCCGCCCGCACGCCCGCCATCGTCAGGTCGTAGCCATCCTCGAGGCGCCGCGGAATGAACGGAACGACGCGCCCCCCGAGGGCCCGGATGGTGCGCACGAGGATCGTCGTCGAGCAGATGCCGTCGACGTCGTAGTCGCCGTGCACGAGGATGGTCTCCCCGCCGGTGATCGCGCGGGCGAGGCGCTCGACGGCGACCGGCAAACCGAGCAGGCGCTCGGGATCGTGAAGCTGATCGAGTCGCGGGCGCAGGTAGCGCTTGGCCGGATCGACGTCGAGATATCCTCGGCGGCAGAGGAGCTCGCACACGATCGGCGGCAGGTGCAGCTCCGCCGCGAGGGCGGCGATGACGGCGGGATCGACGGGGGTGGGCATGACCCACCGCGCCTGGGGGCGCGCGCGTGCTACGGGTGCGGTCACGCCCGAAAGTTACCGGGGGGATGGGGGGCCAACAAGCATCATCCGGGCGCGTACAGGAGCACTCCACACCCCTCGCACGCGTCGATGGTGGAGCCGGAGAGTATCTGGTTGCGCCGCTGCATCGGAATCGCCGTATTGCAGGCGCTGCACGACGCGCCCCGAATCGCGGCCAGCGGCGTGCCGCGCCCCCGGCGGCGAAGGCGATCGTAGGCGGTGAGCAGGCGCGGGCTCACGTCGCCGGCCGACGCCTCCCGCTTCGCGCGGGCGGTCGCGATGTCGCGCTCGATTACGTCCCGTTCCCCCGCCGTGGCCGCGCGCGTATCGCGAATGCGCTCATCGACCTCCATCAGCACCAGCTCCCGGGCGACGACCTGATCGCGCAGCGACCGCGAGCGCTGCTCGGCCGTTTGCAGGTCGCTCTCGTCCTGCATCAGCGCGCGCTTGGTGATGTCGATCTGCGACATCGCGGCGGTCGCTTCCCGCGGTTTTTTCACCGCGTCGAGCTGCGCGAGGTTCTTTTCCTGGAGCTGCTTGTGCTCGGAGAACTTCGATTGCAGCTCGCGCTGGCGCTTTTCCTCCGCCGCCAGGTCCGCGCGCGCCTTGTCGACGTTCGCGACCGCCTCCTCCCGCTCCCGCTCGAGCGCGCGTACCCCCGCATCCAGGTCGTGCAACCGACGCTGGAGCCCATCGAGCTCGGCGTCATCCCGCTGCAAGGTCAACAACCGTTCAATGTCCGGGTTCACTCATCCTCCCTGTCACGATCGCGATTTGCCAGAGTGCGAAAGGTCATTCGTCCCAAACGTCTGCATCTCACGCTGGAGCTTCGTCTTCTCGACGATGAGCTCATCCTTCTCTTCCCCGCTCGCCAGCGGCAGCATGCGGGTGATCTCCACCATCCGGGTCTTCATCTCGCGCTTGCGGAGCACGACGAGCGAGTCATCGATCGTGCGCCGCATGTCGACGGTCGCGTCCGGCTCGTCGAGCAACGCCTGCAGCTCCTCGACGGCGGCCGGCGACAATGCGCTGGAGAGCTGGTCGATCGATGCCTCGTCGCCTAGCGTCACGAGCGTTTGAAAGATCTCCCGCAACTCCGCGTTTTGGAACTCGGCCGGATCGACACGCTCGGCCAGCGCATCCACCTGGCCGCGCTCGTGGACCATCACGCGCACCAGCTCTCGCTCGGCGCTCTCGCCGCGGCCGCGCGATCGCCGCTCGTGCGCCCGGCGATCGCGCGCCGGCGATCGGCCCGGCTCGACTGATGGCGGTGCCTGGCGCGGCTCGGGCGCCAGACCGGGGCCGGCGTAGCGCGTTCGGCCGCTGGCGCCGCCGGTGGTCGCGTCGACCTCGCGAGCGAGAAGGTCCTTCGCCACGCCCGCCGCTTCGCTCACCCGAGTGAGATACATGTCGCGCGTGAGCGCGTCGGCCGTCGCGCGGAGAGTGGGGAGCAGCCGGTCCAGCGCCCGGCGCTTTCGGCTCAGGTCGGCGAACCATCCGGCCCGTTCCAACAGGTGCACCTTGCGCTCGAACACATCGACCGACTGATCGAGCTGCTCGCGCAGCGCATCGGCCCCGTGGGTGTCGACGAAGCTGTCCGGGTCTTCGCCTTCCGGCAGGGTCACGACCTGCACCGCGAAGCCGTGCCGCAGCAGCTCGTCGCCGGCGCGGAACGTCGCCTTGAGGCCGGCCCGATCGCTGTCGTACAGCAGGAACGCCGAGCGCGTGTACCGCGCCAGCATGGAGGCTTGCTGCTCGGTGAGCGCGGTTCCCAGCGGCGCGACCACGGGGTCGAGCCCCGCCGACCACAGGCGCACCGCGTCGAAGTACCCTTCGACGACGACGACGCGATCCTCCCGTCGAATGGCGTGCTTCGCCCAGTTGAGGCCGTACAGCACGCGCGACTTCGAGAAGATGGGCGAATCGGCCGAGTTGAGGTATTTGGGCTCTCCGGGCCCGAGCAGCCGGCCGCCGAACCCGACGTGATGCCCGGAGGCATCGTGGATGGGGAAGATCAGGCGGTTCCGAAAGCGCGGTCGCTGCTCGTTCGTCTCCTCCCGGGTGACCAGCAGCCCCGCCTCCGCGAGCCGCATGTCGTCATAGCCTAACGCATTGAGGTGCTCGCGCATGGCATCGAGATCGCGAGGCGCGAACCCGAGCCCGAAGCGGTCGGCGATCTCGCGTGAGACGCGCCGCAGCGCGAGGTAATCGCGCGCGGCCTTCCCGGTGTTCTCGTCCCACAGCATCTCGCGGAAGTACGCCGCCGCGGCCGCGTTGATCTCCCAGAACGGCTCGCGCGCGTCCTTCTCCTGCGTGCGCGTCTCCACCTCCCGCACCTCGATCCCCACGCGCTCCGCGACGTGACGCACCGCCGCCGGCCACTCCATGCCCAACCGCTTTTGCAGAAAGGTGAAGACGTCGCCGCCCTCGTGGCACACGAAGCAGTAGTAGATCCCCTTCTTTGGCGAGACGGAGAAGTTCCGGTGCGTGCCCTGGTGGAAGGGGCACGGTCCGCGGAAGTCGGCGCCCGACCGCTTGAGGTTCACGTGCTCGCCGATGATCTGTACGATGTCGGCCGCCTCGCGCACCCGCTCGATCGTCTCGTCGCTGATCATCGCGTCACTCGAGAACGGCGACCGTCACGCCGTTCCCGCCCTCGTTCCATGCCCCCAGCCGAAACTCGCGCACGCGCGTGTCCGACTTGAGCATCTCGGCCACGCGCTGTCGTAGCGCCCCGGTGCCCTTGCCGTGGATGATGCGGAGCTGCTTGAGCTCCGCGCGCACCGCACCGTCCAGGGCCGGCAGGAGGACGGCGTCGATCTCGTCGGCCCGCATGCCGCGAAGATCGACCTCGCTCGCCGCCTCCACGTCCGGAAGGTCGCCCCGGATCGGAACGACGACCTCGGGCGTGGGATTCCGGCGCCCCGATCGGCGCAGCGACGCGAGCTTCACCGCCAGCTTCATCGCGCCGACGGCGACGATGCCGTCGTCACCGCGCACGTCGACCAGTCGTCCCACCCGGCCGCCCAGCGTGTCGACCTCGACCGCGTCGCCCTCGGCGAGCGGCGCCGCGGACGTCACGCCATTCTCACGCGATTCCTCGGCCTCGATCGCGGCGAGCGCGTTGGCCTGCTCCTGGGCCAGCGCTTCCACCCGGCGGCGCGCCTCACGCTGCGCCTCGACCTGCTCGGCCCCCTCCTGTCGCAGCGCCTTGATCGTCTCCTCGATCTCGGCGCGCGCGTCGAGCAAGAACCGGCGGGCCTCCTGGCGTGCGCGCTTCTCCTGCGTGCGCTCCGCCTCGCGCATGGTCCGCTCGCGCGCTTCCACCGACTCCCGCCGCGCGTCGAGATTCTCGCGATCGAGCGCCGCCCCACGCTCGCGCTCGGTGAGCTCGGCCTCCCGCCGCTCGATCTCGGCGAGCAGCACCGCGAGATCGCGCTCCTGCCTGGGCACGCGCTCCTCGGCGCGCGCGAGCACGTGCTCCGGCAGCCGCAGCCGCCGCGCGATGCCCAGCCCGTAGGACCGACCAGGGATCCCTTTGATCAAGCGGTACGTCGGGGCGAGAGCGACCGCGTCGAACTGGAGCGAGGCATTGACGATCGCTGCGCTCTCGGTCGAGAGCTGTTTCAGCGCGCCCAGGTGGGTCGTCGCGATCGTGAGCGCCCGCCGCGCCGTCAGCTCCTCGAGAATGGCGCCACCGAGTGCCGCGCCTTCGGTGGGATCGGTGCCGGCGCCCAGCTCATCCATGAGCACCAGCGATTGGTCGGTGGCGCGCTCGAGGATTTCCGCGAGGTTGCGCAGGTGCGCGCTGAAGGTCGAGAGACTCGCCTCGATCGATTGCTCATCGCCGATGTCGGCGAAGATGTCATCGAAGAGGGCCACCCGGCTCTCGGGCCCGACGGGCGCCGGAATACCACACTGGGTGATCGCCGCGACGAGCCCCAGCGCCTTGAGAAGGACGGTCTTGCCGCCCGTGTTCGGCCCCGAGATGAGGAGCGTGCGCTCCTCACCTCCCATGTCGAGATCGAAGGGAACGACGGTGCCTCCGCGCGCGAGCAGCAGCGGGTGGCGTCCCTCGCGAATCGCGAAGCCTTCACGCGGCGTGGCGAGCGCGGCGGGGGAGCAGCGATACTCGTCGGCGAATCGCGCGCGCGCGAACAGCGCATCGATCTCGATCAGCGCCTCGAGCGCCGCCGCCAACGGCTCTCGCAGCGGCCGAATGCCCTCCGTCAGCTCACGCAGCACTCGCAGCACCTCGCGAGCCTCCTCGGCCTCCAGCTCGCGAATGCGATTCCCGAACTCGATGGCCGCCGGCGGCTCGACGAAGAGCGTGTTCTTCGTGGCGGACTCGTCATGCACGATTCCCCCCACCGCGCCGCGCGCCTCGCGCCGGATTGGAATCACGTACCGCCCGTTGCGCACGGTGACGGACATGTCGGGCACGCGGTGGTGTGCCTCGAGCTTCGCCATGTGCCGCTCGAGCAGCGCGACCAGCTCCCCTTCCGCTCCACGGAGGTCGCGTCGAATGCGCCGCAGCGCGGAGGACGCTTCGTCCTTCACCATGCCCTCGTCGTCGATGGCGCGCTCGATCGCCGTTTCCTGCGGCCGGGCAACGACCATCTGCTGCACGAGCGGATCGAGCACGGCACTCGCGACAGTGCGGCGCTCGCCGCTGCCAAGCTCTTCGTGAGTGCGACGGGAGGAGTGGAGCAGCTTGCATCCCGCGAGCAGCTCCGCGGCCGTCCATACCGTTCCCTCCACGCGGAGCTTCGCCAGCGAGTCGCCCATCTCGGGGATGGGCTCGGGACGAAAGCCGTCGTCGCCCGTGCTCATGGCGCGCATGGCCGACACGCGTGCGAGCTCGCGCTCGATCCACAGACGATCGGTGGTCGGCGAGAGCGCGCGCACGCGGGCGGCGCCCGCGGCGGTCGCCGCGCGTCCGGCCACGAGGGAGAGGACCTCGGGCAGCTCGAGAACGCGCAGGGCGTGGGAGTTCATCGAAGCGCCGGGGACGAAGGGGGCCAAGGGATCAAAGGCGGTCGAAGGGGAACGCCCCTTGACCGCCTTGGACCGCCCTTGATCCCTTCGATCACTCTCGCCTTCATGCCCGTGCGGCCAGCTCTTCTCGCGCGATGGCGTTGATGGTCCCACCCTCGGCGCGTCCCTTGAACTGTGGCATCACCTTGCCCATCACCGCCCCGATGTTCGCGGCACCACCGGCGATCGCGGCGCGAACGGCGGCGCGAATCTCGTCGTCACCCACCTGCGCGGGAAGGTACTGCTCCAGCGCCGCGACCTCGGCGCGCTCCTTGTCGGACAGATCGGCGCGGCCGCCCTTGTCATACGCCTCGATGGACTCGCGCCGTCGCTTGATGCCCTTGCGGAGCACCTCGACGACGTCGTCGTCGGTGGGATCGCGGCGCAGCTCGATCTTGCGGTTCTTGATGTCAGCCAGAATCGTCCCGAGAAGGAGCGTTCTCGGTTTGTCCTGGGCCTTGCGGGCGGTTGTGAGGTCGGCCTGGAGGCGGGCGAGGAGAGCAGACACGTATGGAAGCTAGAAATGGCGTCACCGGAGGGCAAGCGACGAACGTCCTCAGCCGGGCGGCCATCCCATGCCACGCCCTCCGAGCAAGTGCATGTGGATGTGAAAGACCGTCTGGCCGGCGTCCGCGTTGGTGTTGATCACCGTGCGGTATCCGCTGTCGGCGATTCCCTCCTGTTTGGCGATCTCCGCCGCGAGCATCGCCATCCGGCCGACGACATCGGGATCGCGTAGCTGATTCAGCGACGGGACGTGCTCGCGCGGGATGATGAGCACGTGCGATGGCGCCTGCGGGTTGATGTCGCGGAAGGCGATGCAGTCGTCGGTCTTGGCGATCACCTTGGCGGGAATCTCGTTGCGAACAATCCGACAAAAGAGACAGTCGTCAGCCACGCGCGCTCTCCCCGTTGGCCGCCAGGGCGGCGCGCGCGATGGCGAGCGCCGCCGTGCCGGCGGTTTCAAAGCGTAAGGTAGTAGCTCCGAGCGAAACGGGCATCCAACCGGCGAGCGCGAGGCGCGCACGCTCGTCGTCGTCGAGGCCGCCCTCGGGTCCCACCGCGATCGTCAGCGGCGGCGTGACGGGGAGAGTCAGCATCGCCTCGCCAGCCGCGTCGAGGAGAAAGTGGACGCCGGGGCTCGCCGTCTCCACCGCCTCGTCCCCGCTGACGCTCGGCAGAATCGCCGGAAGCCAGGCTCCGCCCGATTGCGTGAGGGCGGCGATCATCCGTGCGCGGAGCTTGACGCGAAAGGCATCCCCCTCCCCGCGCGGCGCCACGCCACGCGACCGGCGCCACATCACGGCGCGCCAGCTCGTTAGGCCCAGCTCGGTGACCTTCTCCGCGAGCCAGAGCATGCGGTCGCGATCGGCGACCGGGGCCAGCAAGTGAATCGGCGGCAGTGGCGCGACGTGCGACACTTCGGTGACCTCCACGGTCACCCCCGCTTTCGTCACCCTCGCCAGGAGTCCGCTCGCAGCCGTCCCCGCGCCATCCACCAGGCGAACGCGGTCGCCCCTCTCGAGGCGACGCACTCGCGCGTGGTGTGCCTCGCCCTCCCCGAGCTCGGTCGCGCGACCTGCCTGGGGCGGCGCTTCGCAGAAGAACGTCGCTACGCCGGACGAGCGACCGTCGTCCACCACACGTCCTCGATGTGCTCGCCCTCCACGCGCCATCCATCACCTTCGAGCGCGGACACGAACTCGTCGCGCTCGTCGACGAGGATACCGGAGAAGATCGCGGCGCCACCCGGCTCGAGCGAGCGGCGCGCCAACGGCAGCAGGGGGATCAACACCGACGAGATGATGTTGGCGAGCACGACGCGCACCGGTGCGACGTGCGGGAGGATGGTCTCCGCGTCTCCCTCGATCACGACCACGCGATCGCCCACGGCGTTCACCCGGACGTTCTGCTCGGCGTTGCCGATGGCATCGGGATCCATCTCGATCGCCGCCACTCGCGAGGCGCCGAGGCGCGCCGCCGCGATGGCGAGCACGGCGCTCCCCGCCCCGAGATCGGCGACGCGATCCCCGGGCTCGACCACGCCGTCCATGAGTCGAAGCACTCCACGCGTCGTCGGGTGCTCGCCGGTGCCGAACGCCATCGCCGGGTCGATGACGATGACCGTCTGGCCAGCCGCCGCCTCGACATCGAGCCAGGGCGGCGCGACGACGAAGCGGCCGGCCCGCGAGATGCCGACGGTCGAGACCCACGGGCGATCGACCTCGGTCGCGGATGCCTCGCGAAGCTCGAGCACCACGCCGCGGTCGTTGGCGATGGCACCCCGTACCGCATCGAGGGGCGCATCGTCAGGCAGATACGTGATGAGGTCGTCCCGCTCTTCCTGCACGCAGGCGGCGCCGGCATCGATCAGCGCGGCCGCGATCGCGTCGCGCGTCGCTCCGCTCGCCCCGGCCACCCGCACCGCGAGCCACGACATCAGGCGCCGAGCGCTTCCTTCACCTTCGACCAGAACCCTTTCTCGCGCGACGCCGGCGGCTTCGCACCCTGCTCGGCGAGCTGGCGCACGAGCGCCTGCTCTTCCGCCGACATCTCCTGGGGCGTCCACAGCTGCACGCGGACGTTGAGATCCCCAACGCCCGATGCGTTCACGCGCGGAAGGCCGCGTCCGCGAAGCTTGAACACCTGGCCGCTCTGCGTGCCGCCGGGCAGCCGCAGCGTCACCGCGCCGGTGACGGTCGGCACCTCGACGTCGCCCCCGAGGACGAGCTGCGGGTAGGAGACCAGCGCCTCGGTGAACAGATCCTCGCCATCACGCTCGAACCGGGGATCCTCCTCGACGTCGAACACGACGAGAATGTCGCCGCGCGCACCGCCGCGCGGTCCCACGCTCCCGGCTCCGCGCAGCGTCATGTACTGCCCGGTCGACACGCCCGCCGGCACGTTCACTGGAATCCTGTGCTCGCCGCGGACACGGCCCTCGCCCTTGCACTTCTTGCACGGCTGGCCGATGACCTTGCCCTGGCCGGCGCAGGTGGGACACGGCGCGACGCTGACGAACTGCCCGAAAAAGGACTGCTGGGCGCGGCGCACCTCGCCGCTGCCGTGACAGGTGGGACACCGCGTGGGCGCGCTGCCCGCCTCCGCGCCGCTGCCCCGGCACTTGTCGCACGGGTCGAGCAGCTTCGCCTCGATCGTCTTCTCCACGCCGCTGGCCACCTCGGCGAGCGTGAGGGAGATCGTAACCTTCACATCCGCGCCGGTGCGAGGTGCCCCGCGCCCGCGTCCTCCGCCGAAGAGCTCCTCGAAGCCGCCGAGCCCGCCGATGTCGCGCATGAAGATGCTGAGCGCCTCGGAGAGGTCGACGTGATGGAACCCGCCCATCCCGCCACCGCGAAGCCCCGCTTCGCCGTAGCGATCGTACATCGTGCGCTTCTCGGGATTCCGAAGCACATCGTACGCTTCGGTGATCTCCTTGAATTTTTCCTCGGCCTCCTTGGATCCGTTGTTGCGATCCGGATGGTACGTCATCGCCAGCTTGCGATACGCCTTCTTGATCTCGTCATCGGAGGCCGAGCGAGGGACGCCGAGCGTGGTGTAGAAATCAGCCATGGGTCAGGTGGAGGGGGCTTCCCGGTTTCGTGCGCAACGAGCCATCGGGCCGGCATCCAGGTTCAAAGGGGGGACGCGGATGCGGCGGATGCAGCGAATGAGGCGGATCGTCAGGTGCCACAAAACTCTCCTCGCGCGACCCAAAGCCACTGTCTTTTTGTTCCTGCAGAGGAGGGCTCAATGCGCCCGGAGCAAGCCGCAGAATCTGCTGCATCCGCCACATCCGCGTCCCCCCCTTTGAACTTGGATGCCGGCCCAACGGCTCGTTGCGCCACAGAAATCTAATCGAGCAGCTCCGTCAACATGCGTGATGTATGGTTGACCAACGAGACGATCTTGTCGTACGGCATCCGCGTCGGGCCGATCACGCCGATCACCCCGGACAGCGCACCGGCATGGTACTCCGACGTCACCACCGTGAACGACGCCAGGGCGGGATCGCTGTGCTCGTTGCCGATGGTGATCGTTAGGCCCGGCGTCTCGCCACGGCCGCGCAGCAACGTCGCCAGCTCGCCCGGCATGTCCGTCAGCTGAAGCAGGCGCCGCATGTTCTCACCGCTCGCGAACTCCGGCTGCTCGACCAGCTTCGACGTTCCGCTCAAGAGCACGCTCTCGGGGCCCGACGTCGCCGCGACATCGAACAGGTGATCGCCCTCCTGCACGAAGATGTTGAGGAGCTCGCGCGCCTCCGTTGGCGTCGGCGCGTCGCGCAGGCGGTCCGGGATCGTCTGCCGAATCTGCCGCAGCGTGAGGCCCCCCAGTCGCTCATTGAGCACCAACGCGACGGCGGCCAGGGCGGTTTCGGCCATCTCCGACCGGACCTCGACGAAGATGCTGTGCACCGCCCCACCGCGCAGCCGGAGCACGAGCAGCATCCGCTCCGATGACACGCGAATGAGCTCGAGTCGCTCGAGCACCGCTTCCTCGATGCGCGGTCCCACCGCGACGCCAAGCTCCTGCGTGAGGACGCCCAGCATCTGCGCCGCGCGCCGGAGGATCGACTCGATCGCCGTCCCCCCCAACGCGACGTGCTCGTACAGCCGATCCTTCTCCTGCGTCGATACGGGCGATATGCGCATCAGCGAGTCGACGTAGACGCGGTACGCCATGTCCGTCGGAACGCGCCCCGCCGACGTGTGGGGATGGAAGAGATATCCCTTCTCCTCCAGGTCGCTCATCGTGTTGCGGATGGTCGCCGGCGACACGCCCAGGCCGAATCGCCGCGAGATCGTGCGCGAGCCGGCAGGCTCGGCGGTCTCGACGTACGACTGGATCACCGCTTCCAGAACGCGACGCTCGCGATCGGTGAGGGGCTGGTGCGTCATAAGTGCAAATATTGTAACAACTTGCCGTTAGGTCAAGGCGGCGGCGAGGGCGTCGAGCCGCAGCCATCCCTCCGGGGTCAGCCGCAGCACCCCCCGCTCGAGAGAGGCCCACCCGGCTTCCACCCACGCCGCGGACTTCGATCGCTCGGGTGCGGACAACGCCAGCCCGGCCGACGTTCTCAACCCCAGATACACTCGCTCCGCCTCCCGGTTCTCGCGGGAGAGGACTTCCTCGCCCCCCTTCGGGTCTCGTCCCGCCGCGACGAGCTGCACCCACCGGGCGTACGGCCCCACGTTCCACCGGCGTTTCGCGCCGTCGAACTCGTGCGCGGCCGGCCCGATCCCCGCCCAGGAGGC
>DATBIU010000209.1:0-7448 GCA_036556765.1 Gemmatimonadaceae bacterium
ATTGCGCGGATCAGGCGGCGCGGGTGCTGACGGCGGAAAGCGGCGTGGCGGAGCTGGACGCCACGCGCGATGCGAGCGACGACGCCCGGTTCTTCGCGACCCTTCGTGCGAGCGAGCTGTCGCGCGTGGATCGCTCCGGGCAGACGTATCTCGACTGGACGGGCAGCGCCCTGCACCCCGCGTCACTCGTCCGTCGCCATGCGGAGCTGCTCGAGGACGCCGTCCTTGGCAATCCGCATTCGGACAGCGTCGCGTCGCGCGCGAGCACGCAGGTCGTCGAGAGCGCGCGACAGGCGCTGCTGCGATTTCTCGATGCCGACCCTGACGTCTACGAGGTCTGCTTCACCGCGAACGCGTCGGGGGCGCTGCGCCTCATCGGCGAGGCGTATCCGTTCACCCGGCGCTCACGGTTGCTCCTGGCAGCGGACAACCACAACTCGGTGAACGGCATCCGCACGTACGCGCACGCGGCCGCGGCGACGGTGCACGTGATGCGGCTCGATGCGGAGCTGCGGCTGGACGGGGGTGACGTCGCGCTCGGATTCCGTGGGGCGGACGCTTCTTCGCTCGTAGCCTTTCCCGCGCAGTCCAACTTCTCGGGAGTGCGGCACCCGCTGTCGCTCGTGGAGCGGGCGCATGATCTGGGGTTCGACGTTCTGCTCGACGCGGCCGCGTTCCTTCCCACCGCGTCGCTGTCGCTGCGCGCAGTACCCGCCGACTTCGTCGTCCTCTCACTGTACAAGATCATCGGATACCCCTCCGGCGTCGGGGCGCTGGTGGCGCGGCGCGCGGCGCTGCGGCGGTTGCGTCGTCCGTCGTTTTCCGGCGGAACCGTCGACGCGGTTTCCGCCTGGCACGACGTGCACCTGTTGAAGGAGGGCGGGGAAGCGTTTGAGGATGGCACCGTCAACTTCGTTGGTCTCGCGGCCGTTCCCGCTGCGCTGGATTTCGTCTCCACCGTTGGCGTGGCGCGCATCTCCCGCCGGGTGCAGTCGCTCGCGCGGCAGCTCACCGACGGCCTGTCGGCGCTTCGCCACCGCAACGAGGCGCCGCTCGTCAGGCTCTACGGCGCGGGTGGAGAGGACCACGGCGCGACGATTGCCTTCAATGTCCTCGACCCGGCGGGCCAGGTCATCCCGTACTGGCGTGTGGAGGAGCGTGCGCGTCACGCGCGCGTGTCCATCCGTGGGGGGTGCTTCTGCAACCCGGGCGCGGCGGAGCGTGCACTCGACCTCGACTCACGCGAGCTCGCCGCCTGCCTGCGCGCCTCGCGCGACCGCGGCGTCGCCCTTTCGCATGCCGGGCTCGCCGAATGCCTCGGCCGCCCGGTGGGAGCCTTGCGCATGTCGCTCGGGTACGGTTCGGACGAGGGCGATGTGCGCCGCGGCATCGAGGCGATTGAAGAGAGTAGGGCGCTGGAGAGGCGCTAAGGGCGCGGGAACAGCGCTGAGGGGATACGCCATGGCTGGTTCAGCGGTGTTCCAGCGCCCTCAGCGCCCTTAGCGCCCTTAGCGCCCTTAGCGCCTTTCCAACGCCCGCGCCCTTGCATAGGGGTGGGGGGTATATTACCCTTCCTCCATGCAACCACTCATCCTCACGATCCGCGGGATGTCCTGCGGCCACTGCGTCGCCCGGGTGACGAAGAGTCTGGGCGCGCTCGACGGGCTGGAGATCGACGCGGTGCGCATTGGCGCCGCCGAGCTGCGGTTCGACCCGACGCGCCGGTCGGTCGACGACATCCTCGAGGCGGTGCGCGATGCGGGCTATGAGCCCGCCGTCGCCGCATAACGACCGCGAGGCCGGCATGACGACCACGCTCGACCGGCCGTCCCAGGGGACCGTGCGCGTCACGATTCCGGTGGGCGGCATGACCTGCGCCGCCTGCCAGGCGAGCGTGCAGCGGGCCCTCTCCAAGGAGCCGGGTGTGCTCGACGCGTCCGTCAACCTCATGACGGAGAGCGCCGCGGTGACCTTCGACGCGAGCGTCACGACGCCGACGGCGCTCGTGGGCGCCATCCAGCGCACCGGGTACGAGGCGGAGCTGCCCGTACCGGACCGCGAGATGATCGCGGAGCAGGACGCGCGAGACCGTGCGCAGGCCAAGGAGTACGCCGCGCTCAAGCGAAAGGCGATCGTCAGCGGGATCATCGGCGCGCTCGCGATGGCGGTCTCGATGCCGATGATGCACGCTCCACCGGGGCCACTGGCGTGGGCGCTGCTCGCGGTCACCGTGTTCGTGATGGCGTGGGCCGGCCGGCACTTCTACGTGCGCGGGTGGATGGGCCTCCGGCGCCGCTCGCCCGACATGAACACGCTCATCGCCATCGGCACCGGCGCCGCGTTCGTCTACTCGGCCGTCGCGACGGTGGCGCCGCAGCTGTTCATGCGGCATGGTCTCCACCCCGACGTGTACTTCGAAGCGGTGATCATCATCATCGCGCTGATCCTCACCGGCAATACGCTCGAGGCGCGGGCCAAGCGCAGCACCGCGTCGGCCCTTCGTGCGCTCGCCGGCCTGCAACCCAGGAGCGCGCGTCTGGAGCGTGGCGGAAGCGACGTCGATGTGCCGATCGAGCAGGTGCAAAGCGGCGACATCGTGCTCGTGCGGCCGGGGGAACGCATTCCCGTCGATGGCGAGATCGTGTCTGGCGCAAGCGCGGTCGACGAGTCAATGCTCACCGGCGAGTGGATGGCCGTTCCGAAGGCGCCGGGAGACCGGGTGACCGGGGGCACGATCAACAGCAGCGGGGCGTTCCGATTGCGCGCGACCACCGTCGGCGCCGACAGCGTCCTCGCGCGCATCGTGCGCGTGATGCGCGACGCGCAGGCGTCGCGGGCCCCGGTGCAGGCCCTCGCCGACCGCATCAGCGCCATCTTCGTTCCAGCGGTGCTCGCGATCTCGGCAATGACGTTCATCGTCTGGCTGGTGGTGGGTGGAGAAGGGTCGCTGGCGCGGGCGCTCGCGGCGGCGGTCGCGGTCCTGATCATCGCGTGCCCGTGCGCCATGGGCCTCGCGGTCCCGACGGCGGTCATGGTCGCCACGGGACGCGGTGCGCAGATGGGGGTGCTGATCAAGGGTGGCGAGGCCTTGCAGCGCGCGGGTGAGGTCACCCTGGTCGCGCTCGACAAAACCGGCACGGTCACGGAAGGGCGTCCGATCGTCACCGACATCATCCCGGTCGTAGACGGGGCGGTGCCCAAGGCGGACGAGCTGTTGCGGCTGGCGGCGTCTCTCGAGTCGGTGAGCGAACACCCGCTGGCGGAGGCGATCGTCAGGCACGGGCAGAACCGGGGAGTGCTCCTCGAGCCGCCACAGGCCTTCGTGGCGATTCCCGGACGAGGTGTCCGCGCGACCGTCGGAACACGGGCCGTAGCGCTCGGCAACGAGCCCTTCCTGCGCGAGCTGGGCGTCGACGTCGCGCCACTCACCGCGACGCTCGGCCTCGTGGCCGCCGGCGGCAAGACGCCCGTTCTGGTGGCCGTCGACGGCGCGGCGGCCGGCATTCTCGCGATCGCGGATCCGCTCCGGCCCACCGCGGTGGAGACGGTGCGCGCCCTGCGCGCGCGCGGCCTCGACGTCGCGCTCCTCACCGGGGATCACGAGCAAACGGCGCGAGCGATCGCTCGTGAGGCGGGGATCGACCGGGTGGTGGCGGGGGTCTCTCCCGAAGGCAAGGTCGCGGAGATCCAGCGACTCCGCGCCAGCGGGCACGTGGTGGCCATGGTGGGAGACGGCATCAACGACGCGCCCGCGCTCGCCAGTGCCGACGTCGGTATTGCCATCGGTACCGGAACCGACGTCGCGATCGAAGCCGCCGACGTCGCGCTCATGCGCGGCGACCCGCGCGGCGTGGTCGACGCGATCGATCTGTCGCGTCGCACGATGCGCACGATGCGCCAGAATCTGTTCTGGGCGTTCGTCTACAACGTGATCGGCATTCCCGTCGCCGCCGGCGTGCTCTATCCCGCGTTCGGGATCCTGCTGAACCCGGTGTTCGCCAGCGCGGCGATGGCGTTCAGCTCCGTCAGCGTCGTCACGAACTCGCTGCGGCTGCGCGCCTAACCGCGCTTCGTTCCGCGCACATCGAGGCTCGGGGAGAGCCGCGGCACGACCGCGCGCGCCGCCAGGGTTGGCCCGATGAGCGCGAGATCGAGGGCCTTGACCAGCGGATTGCTCATGATCCCGTGCCGGCGGGAGATCGGGAACAGCTTCTTGACGGCGCTGTTCGCCTCGATCGTCAGTGAATCGAGTATGGGGATCTCCACGCGCACGTCGTGGAATCCCGCCTTCTGGAGCATGGCCGCGAGCGAGCGCCCCGAGAAGAAGTTCAGATGCGTGGGGTCCTCCAGGTTCCACCAGGCGTCGCGGAAGACCTCCAGTCCCATCGACTCGGCGTTCGGCGTCACGAAGTAAAAGCGGCCGCCGGGCGCGAGCGCCGTCGCGAGCCGGTCGAACACCCGCTGTGGATCGCTCAGGTGCTCGATCACGTGGATGCCGTACACGAGGTCGAAGTAGTCGCGCGGGAGCTCGATGTGCTCGGCGTGACCGAAGTGGAGGGTCGCCCGCTCGCGCACCAGCGGATCGATGTCCACGTCGAGCATGCCGGCCTCGATGCCATGCACCTCGTGGCCGGCGTCGAGGAGCTCCCGCAACATGAGGCCACGGCCGAAGCCGAGCTCGAGAATGCGAGCGCGCTTCTGGCGCGGGAGCAGGGGTCGCATTCGCTGCATCGTGATGGCGATGCGCACCTTGTCGAATGCGGCGCTCCCGCCCCACGCGTGGCCGCGCACCGGACCACTCGAGTAGCGGAGATCGCGCACGATGTGCCCGCAGGCGGGACAACGCCCCAGCACCGTGTCATGGCCAACGTCCCACCACGCCGTGCGCGTGCCACACGCAGGGCAGGCAGGCGCTTCGGCCGGAGCAGGTTTCACTCGGCTCTCACTCGGTGGGAGGAGGTGTCGCGACCAGCCAGGCGGTCATCATCAGCACGACGAATCCAAGGAGGAGCTCCAGGGTCGCGGAACGCCTGAGCATGCCGACGCGGCTGGCATCGAGTCTCGGGCGCACGCGTCGCCAGTTGTACGCGCCGACGAGAATGACGAGCGCGACGCCGCCGAGCTTGAAGAGCAGAACCCGTCCGTACTCGGAGCCGGTGAGCGCGCTCCAGGCCCCGAGTCGCAGCACGGCGGCGATTACGCCCGTCACGGCCAGCGCGCTGGCGAAAGTCAGGGCCATCGGTGAAAACGCATCCACCATTCCCCGCACGGCGCGGCTGCGACTCAACGGCTCGAGGGTGCTGCTGGCGGGAAGCCCGGCGACGACGACCAGCAGGAGGGCGCCGAGCCACCCCCCGGCGGCGAGAACGTGCACCGCATCGCTGAACACCGCCGCCACCGTCCATTGACCGGACGCCGCGGCGTGGCCCGAGAGCGCGGTGGCGAGCGCAAGCGCCACGACCGCGGTCGCGGCGATCCGCCAAGCCGCGTGTCGCGCACGCGCCAGGGCGAACGCCAGCGCGAGCACCGACGCGGCACCGAGCAGCAACCCAGCACCCCACGGCGTGCGTGCGACGTCGTGCACGAAGTGGGCGTCGGGTAGCGAGCCGCGCACCGCGAACGACTGCGCGATGAGCCGTGCTACGAGCAGGAGCGCGAGGGCAGCGGTGGCGGCGAGCGCGGTGCGCGCGGCGCGATGGCGGGCCCCAATCACGAAATCGGCATCGAGGTCGGGCACGCGATGGTGAGTCGCGGGGACCACGATCAGCGAAAAGACCACGGCGCCCACGATCACGAGGATCGCGGCGAAGGTCAGCAGCCGAATCACCGCGTATTGCCATGAGTCCACGCCGAACGGGTCAGGGCTCGTCGGGCCCGGGGCGAGCGGCGTATCCATCGCCGGTGTCACCGGGGGCAATGCCGCGCTCGCCGCCGAATCCATCGGGGAGATCGCGAGACCGGTCGCATCTTCGGTGATACGGAACCTGACGGCGCCGCGAACGGGGTGGCCATCGGCGCTGGTGATCTGCCAGGCAATGCGATAGGCGCCGGCGCGGAGCGGGCCGACGACATCGGCGACGACGGTGGCGGCCGCGTTGGGCGCGGCGACGCGAAGGGGCGAGAGCGCCACGCGTTGTGAATCGGAGCCGATGAGCTCGACGCGCGTGAAGGGCAGCTGGGGCGCCTCGCTGAACGTGAGGCGGATGACGCGTGGTGCGGCGCGAAGGGTCGCGCCATTGGCCGGCTCGGATCTTCGCAGTGCGACGTGCGCGAAGAGCAGCGCTGGCCAGAGAATGAGGGATGCCGCGACCGCCAGCGCTCCGTTGCGTACCAATCGCATCACTCATCTTATCGCGGCGCGTCACGGCCAGGTAGCGCGCCGCCGCAATTTGCTCGCGCAGGCACGCTTTCTGTACAGAGGCCCCGCGGGACTACTCCGGAGGAGACTCGATGGGCGGGAGCAAGCCTAGTCAGTTCTGGCAGAAGGAGCCGGCGTCCACGGACCGCAAGTGGCGCGCGGAAGACGAAGGTGTGCTCGAGCGGGAGAAGCACGAATTCGCGGGGAGCGAGGCGAAGGAGCGGGACATGATTCCCGGCCAGCAGCGCAAGCCGCCGAACCGTGCGAAGTCCCAGTCGCAAGGGAAGAAACGCGCGGGGAAGCGAAAGAAGTCCGGGCGCTGATCCGCACGGGCGGAGGGCGCGCCGTCCCGCGCCCCCGCCACCCTTCCGGAACCATTCGCGCATGCGGTGCGTAATGCCCGCATGAGCTCGCCTGCGCTGTCGTGGCCGCGCGTGTATTGGCGGCAGAGCCGCGCCCACCGCTACAGCCTCCTCTTCGCGCTCCCACTCCTCGTCACCTACGAGGTGATGGCGGCCGTCCTCGGTCACGGGGAGCCGCAGGCCATTCGCAACGGCGCCGACGTCCTGCTCAAGAGCGTGTTCATCACGCTCCTCGGCGCGCGAGGCCCCCTGGTATTCGGCGCGTTGCTCATCGGCGTCAGTCTCTGGCTGGTGGGGCGGGACATGCGCGCGCACGGCCGGAGGCTCTCCCCGCGGATCTTCGCCGGCATGATGGCGGAGTCGATCGTCCTCGCGCTGGCCTTCGGGGTCGTCGTCGCCTCGATCACCACGCGCGTGCTCGCCCCGTTCGCCGCGATGGTCCAGGGCCCGATGGAGCGGCTCGACACACCGACGCAGCTCATGGTCTCCCTGGGCGCGGGCCTCTATGAGGAGCTGCTGTTCCGCGTGCTCCTGGTGGGGGCGATCGCCATGTTAGGCACCCGCGTCCTGGGCTGGCAGCAACGCACCGCGAGCATTGTCGCGGTGGGGGTCGGGGCGCTCATCTTTTCGGCATTTCACTACATCGGTCCCTTCGGCGACCGCCTCGAGACGGGATCATTCACCTTCCGGCTCATCGCGGGGATCTTCTTCAGCGCCCTGTTCGTCAC